>UQPV01000047.1 GCA_900543035.1 uncultured Solobacterium sp. | reverse complement strand
CACGATGCAGAATCAGAAGACTGATTCTAACATCGTGTTTTTCCCGTGCCCTTTCATTTCCTGCTGTGAATAGTAACTCATCGACTTTGAACGATTGCTGCGCAGGATCTTGGAGAATGATCAGCTGACATTAAATTTTGATGAAGATACCTTTCAATTTCATCTCTGTGAACCTCAGAAAGAGCCATATGACTTCAACACGCTCTCAAGCGGATATGCGGCCATATTGGATATCGTCATCGACTTGATCCTGCGCATGGAGCATCACAGCAATCGCAGATTCCAGTATGACTTGCCAGGAATCGTACTTATCGATGAAATAGAAACGCATTTGCATTTGGAATTGCAAAAGAAGATCCTTGATCTGCTGACGACCGTATTTCCGAACATTCAGCTCATTGTCTCTTCTCACTCCCCATTCATCCTGAACAGCATTGATGATGCTGTCATTTATGATCTGGAACAGAAGACGCTGGTCCAGCACGGCCTTTCCAATGTTCCATATGACGGCATAGTGGAGGGATACTTCAACGCAAACGTCCTTTCAGACGAACTGCATACAAAGTTTGAGCGGTATAAAGCATTGGTAAAGAAGCATCCGCTTACAGATGATGAAATAGAGGAGATCATGCATCTGGAACTGTATCTGGATGAGATCCCTGATTATCTAGCGCTTGATCTGACCACTGAATATAAACGATTAAAGCTTGAGTTTTCAGCCCAGGAGGAAGGAAATGGTCAAAATTGAACGATCTTTGCTCGCACCGCCATCCTTGGCCATCGATGCAAAAAAGGCAAATGGAAGCTGCACTCAGCAAGATGTCATCGATTTTGTGAACTTAGCAATCTCTATGACCCTAATGTCGAACACCTTCTCCCCCATAAGAATGGACATTATCCTGAGCGAAAGTTTGACTGGAACAATCTGTTCTGGTCCTGTCCGCATTGCAACAACATCAAAAGTCAGCGCAAGTATGATGAAGGTATTTTGGATTGCTGCAAAGTCGATCCGGAAGAACTGATCGATTTTCAGTGGGAGTATAAGGAAATCAAGCTAACCAGCACGTCAGAGGACCTCACGGTCAAAAGGACCATGGAACTGGTGTGGGAAGTGTTTAATCTGAAGAACACAGGAATACGCGTACATGCCAGCAATCTCCGCATGGAAAAACTTTGCATGGAGATGAATCTGCTTTTTTCTCAATTGCATAAATTAGAGACAGATCCTTCAGAAGCACAGTTAAACAGAGTAAGGATCCTTTTGAGAAAAGAATCAGAATTTGCAGCCTTCAAAAGGTGTTATGTCAGAATGCATCTTTCTCGTTATCCACAACTGAAACCATTTTTATGCTGATGTCAAAAAAACGTCATTTACATTTCCCGTAAATCTGTTACAATAAACTGCGTGAAATGGTTTTCATTTCAACAGATAAAATTGAATCAAGCAAACGGGGAGCTCGTGTAAACGGGCTGAGAGTAGGCTGTATCGCCTTGACCCATGAACCTGATTTGGATAATGCCAACGTAGGGAACTGTTTTTGTATGTTCAGGACATGCTCTTTGCGGCATGTCCTTTTCTGTTGAGATGAAGGTCAGAGAAGGAGGAACGATCATGAACGAATGTCTGAACCATGTGCATGCGCGCACGCCGCTGGTGCACTGCATCACCAACTATGTCACGGTAAACGATGTGGCCAATGTGATCCTGGCTTGCGGCGGCAGCCCGATCATGTCCGATGAACCGCAGGATGTAGAGGACATCACATCCATCTGCAATGCGCTGTGCATCAATATCGGCACCTTGCATAAAGCGAGCATCGAAAGCATGTTCATCGCAGGGCGCAAGGCCGCTGAGCTGGGACACGTCATCCTGCTGGATCCGGTCGGCGCAGGCGCAAGCGCGCTGCGCACCCAGACCGCGCTGACCCTGATGAAGGAGCTGCCTTTGCAGATCGTACGCGGCAATATCTCAGAGATCAAGACGCTGGCAGCCGGCAGCGGCTCGACACGGGGCGTCGATGCCGATGTGGCCGATGCGATCACTGAGGAAAATCTCGATGAAGCCGTATGCTTTGCCAAGGAGTTCGCGCGGCAAAATCACGTCATCGCTGCCATCACCGGCGCCATCGACCTGGTCACGGACGGCCAGCGCTGTCACATCATCCGCAACGGCAGGCCCGAGATGGGACGCATCACCGGCACCGGCTGTCAGCTGTCCGGCATGATGAGCGCCTATGCCGCCGCAAACCCGGATCATCTGCTCGAGGCATGCGCCGCAGCCGTCTGTGTCATGGGACTGGCCGGGGAGATCGCCTGGACACGGATGCAGGAAGGAGATGGCAACTCCACCTACCGCAGCCGCATCATCGATGCCATCTATCATATGGACGCTGAGACATTGATGAAAGGAGCACGCGATGAAGTGCGATAAGAACGATCTGCTGCTGTATGCGGTGACCGACCGCCACTGGCTGAAGGGGCAGACACTGTATGCGCAGGTCGAGGAAGCCATCGCCGGCGGGGCGACCTTCGTGCAGCTGCGGGAAAAGCAGATGGATGAAGCGGATGTCCTGCAGGAAGCCAAAGAGATCCAGGCGCTTTGCCGCGCCCACCATATCCCCTTCGTCATCAATGATCATGTCGAGATCGCTAAGGCGATCCAGGCAGACGGCGTGCATGTGGGCCAAAGCGACATGGAAGCGCTGGATGTGCGCAGGCTGCTCGGGGAAGAAGCCATCATCGGCGTTTCCGCAGAAACCGTGGAACAGGCGCTGCGTGCCCAGGCGCACGGTGCGGACTATCTGGGCGTGGGCGCGGTCTTCCCGACCGGATCCAAGGATGACGCCGCCGATGTATCCATGGAAACGCTGCGTGCGATCTGCGAAGCCGTAGACATCCCGGTCATCGCCATCGGCGGGATCAGCGAAGACAATGTCGGTCAGCTGGCCGGCAGCGGGATCTGCGGCATTGCCGTCATCAGCGCCATCTTCGCGCAGGAGAACATCCGCGATGCCGCCGCGCGGCTGAAACAGAAGACAGCGGCCATGCTGGAAAAGAGCGGCTCATGATCCGCGGGGCCATCTTTGATGTCGACGGCGTATTGCTCGATTCCCTGGGCATCTGGGACACCCTGGGCGATCGCTATCTGCGCCAAAGAGGGATCACGCCGGCACCGACGCTGCGCAGCGAGCTGGAAACGCTGAGCATGGAGGAAGGCGCCGAATGGCTGAAAAAGCGTTATGCGCTGGCTGAACGCACGCCGGACATCCTCGCCGGGCTCAACGCGGTCCTGGCGGATTTCTATCTGCATCAGGCAGGCGCGCGCGAGCAGATCGTCCAGATCGCGCAGATGCTGCATCAGCGCGGCATGAAACTGGCCGTCGCCACCTCTGGTTCGCTCTCGCTGGCGCAGGCGGCGCTGAAGCGTCTAAGCCTGCATCCTTTGTTTGCGCATTTCGTCAGCTGCGCGCAGGCAGGCGCCGGCAAACAGCAGCCGGATGTCTATCAGCTTTGCGCGCAAAAGCTCGGCATGCGCGAAGAGCAGCTGCTCGTCTTCGAAGACGCGCCCTTTGCGCTGCGCAGCGCGCTTGATGCAGGATTTCATGGCATCGGCGTCAGCGAGCCCCACCATGATCAGCGCCTGCTTCACCAGATCAGCGAGATCTATATCGACGAACAGATGAGCGCAGAGGCCTTCATCCAGAAGCTGAGGGAGAAGTGCCTCATCTGAACATGCGGAAGATCGGGGGCACCACTTTCTTTCGCCATAGAAAACGAAATGTTGTCAGAAGGGAGAACAAGTCATGAAAACAGCATTGACGATCGCTGGAAGTGATTCCAGCGGAGGCGCCGGTATTCAGGCAGACATCAAGACGATGTGCGCAAACGGCGTATTTGCCATGAGCGCAGTCACCGCCCTGACCGCGCAGAATACTTGCGGCGTCATCGATATCATGGAGGTATCACCTCAATTTCTGAACGAGCAGCTGGACTGCGTGTTCACGGATATCCGCCCGGATGCCGTCAAGATCGGCATGGTCTCTTCCGGAGCGCTGATCGAAACGATCGCAGACAGCCTGAAGCGGCATAGGGCTGAGCGCATCGTGGTCGATCCGGTCATGGCGGCCACCAGCGGCGCACGGCTCATCAACGAAGAAGCCATCGCCACGCTGAAGGAGAAGCTGCTTCCGCTGGCCATGCTCATCACGCCCAACATTCCCGAAGCGCAGATCCTCAGCGAGATGCAGATCCGCCATGAGGAAGACATGGTCAAGGCAGCGAAGCATATCCAGCAGCGGTATTCATGCAATGTCCTGATCAAGGGCGGGCATCAGATCAATGATGCCAATGATTATCTGCAGACGGCTGATCACGGGCAGTGGTTTTATGGGAAGCGCATCGACAACCCCAATACGCACGGCACCGGATGCACGCTCTCCAGCGCCATCGCGGCCAACTTGGCCAAGGGCTTTGCGTTGGAAGAAGCGATACAGCGGGCCAAGGATTACATCAGCGGCGCGCTGAATGCCATGCTCGATCTGGGCAAAGGCAGCGGACCGATGGATCATGCCTTCGATATCCACAGCCGCTTCATGGAGGAGGCCTGATGGAAGGAAGACGAACATCGCTGTTTGAAAACGGCATGATCTGGTTTGGGGCCGGCATCTCCATCGCGGAGATCCTCACGGGCACATATCTGGCGCCTTTGGGCTTTGGCGCAGGGATGGCGGCCATCCTCATCGGTCATCTCATCGGCTGTGTGCTGATGTTCCTCGCCGGCATCATCGGTGCAAGACAACGCCGCAGTTCGATGGAGGCTGCCCGGATGAGCTTTGGAAAAAAGGGCGCTATGCTCTTTTCGATCCTGAATGTGCTGCAGCTGGCCGGTTGGACCGCCATCATGATCTATGACGGCGCCCTGGCGGCAGGATCCTGCTTTCACGGCGGCATGTGGATCTGGTGCATCGTGATCGGCGCGCTGATCATCGCATGGATCGCGCTGGGCGTCAGCAACCTGGGCAAGGTCAACGCACTGGCCATGACGCTGCTGCTGATCCTGACCATCATCCTCAGCAAGGTGATCTTCATCGACCACGCGGGACTTACGCAGGCTGCCGAAGCCATGAGCTTCGGCGCGGCGGTAGAGCTTTCTGTCGCCATGCCATTGTCATGGCTGCCCGTCATCGCCGATTATACCCGGGAGGCCGAACGGCCGATTGCCGCATCGGCCGTCAGCGTCATCGTCTATGGCGCCGCCAGCTGCTGGATGTACATCATCGGCCTGGGCGCTGCCCTGCTCACGCAGGAAAGCGATATCGCAGCCATCATGGTCCAGGCCGGACTGGGCGTTGCCGGACTGCTCATCATCGTGTTCTCCACGGTGACGACGACTTTCCTCGACGCCTATTCCGCCGGCGTGTCCGCGGTCTCCATCTTCCCTTCGCTGAAGGAGAAGACCGTCGGCATCGCGGTCACGCTCATCAGCATCCTTGCATCCATCTTATTTCCGATGGATGACATCACCGATTTTCTGTATCTGATCGGCTCTGTCTTCGCGCCGATGATCGCCATCCAGATCGCGGATGTGCTGATCATGCGTCACGATCGCAGCGAGTCTGCCTTCTGCTTCACCAACCTGCTGATCTGGCTGGCCGGCTTTCTTCTTTACCGCCTCCTGATGCAGGCCGACCTTCCCCTTGGCAGCACGCTGCCGGACATGGTGATCGTCATGCTCATCACCCTGGCCGTCCAGCAGATCCAAACACATATCCAAAAAAAGGAAGCACGATAAAGGCTTCCTCACTTCAGGCAGATCGAACGTCTGCCTTTTTTTCATATTGATATTCCCGACCCTTCCGGATCGACCCGATAGACATGGCGGTACAGCAGCGCCCTGATCTGCGCAAACTCTTCCTCGCTCACCGCCTGCTCCGAGGTCATGATGCGCAGCGGTTGCGGCGCTCTGCCTTTTCCCAGCGAAGGCTGGATATACGGATATGGATTGAGCACAAAGTGATTGCGCGTATAAAAGGCGACGCGGCGCGAAGAGAGCGGCGTCTGCGGCAGCTCCACCTCCAGGCAGATCCGCTTCGGCGTAGAAGCCAGCAGCTCCTGCAGCATCACCGCGCCCAATCCATGGTTGCGAAAACGCGGATTGACCGCAAAATGCTCGAGATAGACCAGCTCATCGAATGTCCAGACCGCCATGAACGCCTTGACGAAGCCGCTGAGGGCATCCGTCAATGTATAGATCTGATAATGCGGATCCGCAAGCAGCTGTTCCTGCTGGTCATGATCGCGGTATTCGCTTTTCGGAAAGCTGAGCTCCATCAGATCGAAGATCTGCTCAAACTCGCCCGGCTTCATCTTTTCCATGTCATTCACCTCTCTTCTATCTGTTTCAGCATGGATCGGTAGGCTTCCTGGATGAACTCACCCAGCCCCCATCCCATGGTCTGACTGTCGCTCATCACCTGTTCCAGCTGCGGGCGCAGCCGCTGAAAGAGCGTCCGATCCTGCGCAGCGGCAGAAGCGGCTTCTTCATACATCCTGGCCGTGACCGCATAATACCGCTCATAAAACTCGCCGGCCTGATGGTCCAGCTGCACGGCATACTGCGCAAAGCACAGCTTCAGCTCTGCGATCAGTCCAGGATCATCGCACTGTTCCTGAAACGCTGTGACGATCTCCTTGGCGTGATTCAGCGAGAATCCGCGGATCTCATCCTCTGGAAAAAAGCACTGATGCAGCTGCTTTCGCGCTCGTTCAAACAATCTTCGCGGATAAGCGCTGCCCAGCAGCTCAGCGTCGATCATCCTTCCGGCATCCGCGCTGCGCTGATACAGCATGCAGATCATGCGGATACGCGCCTCCTCATCCATCTCATTCCATCGTTTCTTCAATTCATCGGTATCCATTACCCTGTTCATCTCTTTTCCCCCATCTCTCCTATTGTACCTGTTTAGACCGGATTTGAAAACCACGGCAGTAAAAAAAGAAGAAAGTTGATCCTGCGGCATATTCATTTCCCTTTAATATGAACTAATGATCCAGATCGATCCCATAGCGGACCATACAGGCACATGGAGGATGCCTCAAGACAGACGTTTTGCAGGTTCAGATCACGCTTTGCACGAATGACAAAGAACGGGCTGTCTTTCCTGCTCCCTATGCGATACAATAAAGATAGGAGAAGGAGGAAAGCGCTATGGGCATCTTCAGTACAAAATAGCAGCAAGGTGCATCGTTGTGATCACGCCTTGCTGACCATCATCAAAACAGAACGGATCAGGAGGCAAAAACATGGCGTATTTTCATTTTCGATCAAAACAGATATTCTATCAGGAGATCGGGGCCGGAAGACCGCTGATCATGCTGCATGGCGACACGGCTTCATCCAGGATGTTTACGTTCCTGCTGCCTTTGTATCAAGAGAACTTCCGCGTGATCTTGATCGATTTTTTGGGAAATGGACGATCCGACAGAGTTTCATCCTTTCCAGAAGATCTCTGGGCAGCACAGGCTGAACAAGTCATCGCGCTCATCGAGCATTTAAACCTGGAGAAAGTCAATCTCCTAGGAACGAGCGGCGGAGCTTGGGTCGCGATCAATACCGCATTGAAACGTCCCGATCTGATCGGCAAGGTGGTTGCCGACAGTTTTGACGGCAGGACATTACATGACCGCTTTGCGGAAGATCTGCGGAAGGAAAGAGAATCTGCCAAGCATGACGCACAGGCAAGGCAATTCTATGCATGGTGCCAAGGCGAGGACTGGGAAACCGTCGTAGACCTGAACACGCAGGCGCTGACAGCATGTGCCATCGGCCATATCCCATTGTTCTGTCAGCCATTAGAAACATTAAGCGTCCCTGTTCTTCTGATGGGGAGCTTAGCGGATGAGATGTGCCGCAAGGATATGGCAGAGGAATACACCGCAATGACCCGGCTCATCCCAAATGGCACGATACATCTGTTTGACACAGGCGGACATCCGGCTGTCCTGTCAAACGCTGAACATTCTGCCAGCATCATCACCGCCTATCTCAACAGCTAGCACTCACCGTTTCTAATCATCCATCCAACCGAAAAGATCATCAGAAACTGCGTAAATTTCATCAACATAAAAATGAACCTCCGTCATTTGGGCATCCAAACCGCGAGGTTCATTTTATGTTTTGTACTTACATGATCGGCATATGCTGAGAATCGCGGTTTCGCTCCAACAGCGGCACCTGCTTGGTCTTCGGCTTGCTTTCCTTGCATGTGCACTGGAGCTGGGTCATCGAGATGCCTAAGGCATGGGTGATGACCTCGTCCACGGTCTTGACCGGAATGATCTGCAGATCCTGCTTCAGCTCGGCCGGCAGATCGTCCAGGTCGCCTTCATTGTCATGTGGGATCAGCACCTTCTGTATGCCGGCTGCTCTGGCCGCAAGCAGCTTCTCCTTCAGCCCGCCGATCGGCAGCACTGCCCCGCGCAGCGTGATCTCTCCGGTCATGGCCAGCTTGGCGTCTGCCTTGATGCCGGTGATCAGCGAAGCCAGGGCCGTGAACAAGGTCACGCCGGCAGAAGGGCCATCCTTGGGCACTGCGCCGCTGGGGACATGGATGTGGATGTCATGTTCCTTGAAGAATGCGGTGTTCAGCGGCATCCGCGCCTTGAGCAGGCTCAGAGAGATCATGGCGGATTCCTTCATCACATCGCCGAGCTTGCCGGTGAGGGTGAGCTTGCCGCTGCCTGGCATGGCTGCTGCTTCGATAAAAAGGATCTCTCCGCCGACCGGTGTCCAAGCCAGCCCGGTGACGACGCCGGCCGGATTGTCCTCCTGCGCCTGATCGTGACGGGCAAGCGGCTGACCGAGCATATCCTTCAGGTCAGCAGGCATCACGGTATGCGGAAGCGTCAGCTCATGCGTGACGATCTTCTGCGCCAGCGCGCGGGTCACGCCGGACAGCTGTTTCTTCAGCCCGCGCACACCAGCCTCCCTGGTGTAATTGCGGATGATCTCCAGGATGGTCTGATCCTGGAAACGGATCTCATCTGCGCCGATGCCATGATCCTCCAGCACCTGTGTGATCAGATGGCGCTCAGCGATCTGAAATTTCTCTTCTTCCGTATACCCGGAGACCGAGATGACCTCCATGCGGTCCAACAACGGTCCAGGGATGGTATCCGTGGAATTGGCAGTCGCGATGAAGAACACATCCGACAGGTCATAAGGCAGATCCAGGTAATGATCGGTAAAGGTGTTGTTCTGTTCCGGATCGAGCACCTCGAGCAGCGCGCTGGCTGGATCGCCGTTGTATCCGCCCTGCTGCAGCTTGTCTACTTCATCCAGCACCATGACCGGATTGCGGGTGCCTGCCTTCTGCATGCTTTTGAGGATGCTGCCTGGCATGGCGCCGATATACGTCCGGCGATGACCGCGGATCTCCGCCTCATCATGGATGCCGCCCAGGCTCAGCCGCACATATTCTCGTCCGAGCGCTTCAGCGATGCTTCTGCCCAGGCTCGTCTTTCCGGTTCCCGGCGGGCCGACCAGCAGCAGGATCGATCCTTTTTTGCCCTGCTTGAGCTTCATGACGGCCAGATGCTGAAGGATCCGCTCCTTGACCTTATCCAGGCCATAATGCTGCGCATTGAGGATCTCTTCCGCTTTCTTCAGATCGATCTCCTCATTCTCTGCGCTTTCCCAAGGCAGGGAGAGCAGGAAATCGAGATAATTGCGGATGATGTTCTCTTCCGCGTTGCCCTGTCCCATCGTCTCCAGACGATCTGCCTCTTTCAAAGCGGCCTTCTTCACTTCTTCCGGCAGATGCGCGTTCTCGATGCGGCTGCGCAGATCCTCTTCTTCCTCCTCATCGTCATCCGGCGCATCATCCAGTTCTTCCTGGATGGCCTTCATCTGCTCACGCAGCATATGATTGCGATATGCCTGCGTATTGCGGCTGGCGATCTTCTCATTCAGCTCCAGATTCAGCTCAAAGCGGTCTTTCTGCTTCAACAGGGCATCCATGAAGGACAGCCCGCGCTTTTTCATCGAATCCATTTCGAGCAGTTCGTATTTTTCCTGTGCGGACAGGGAGAGGAACTGGCTCAGATAAGCGATGACCGTATTCAGATCATGGATCTCATCCAGCAGCTTCATGTACATCTGCCCGTTCTTGAAATGACCTGCGATCTCGCTGACGGTCTGCCGGATATAGGTGAGGATCTGTTCCATTCCTTTTTCATCCAGATCCATCTGTTCCGGATCGCTGATGTATTCCGCGATCCACTGTCCGTTTTCCTGACGGGTGCTTTCTACGCGCACGCGGTTCATCAGCCGCGCGGAGAGATAGGTCCCCTTGTCATTGGAAGACAGCCTGCCTGAAGTGAAGACGACGCCATAGCGGTGAAAGTCTTCTGCGTTGATATCCCCGATCGCCACATCCCGCTTCAGCGGCAGGACGACGAATTTTGCATCCTCTTGCTTGAGCGCTTCCTGCAGCTGTACGGATGCCTGCGAATAATAGATCATCGTGGACACGCCCGGCAGCAGTACGACATTGTGCACCGGAATGATGATTCCTTTTTCCATATAAGGTACAGTTTCCATGGTAATCCCTCCTCATCGATAAATGCTCATCTCATGACGGGAATACGCACGCAGCTCTTCGCTGAAGCGCATTCCCGTTTTCATCTTATGTCAAGATCGCTTTCTGGATCATCTCGATCAGCTCTTCCAGCACGCGTTCCTTCTCGCGCTCACTGCTTCTGGAATCAGCTGCGAGCGCCTTGATCGGATAGAACAAGATGGCGCTGACGCTCTCATCGCTGTATCTGCGGTGAAGCGGACGGCTGTTTTTTTTCTCGATCCAGCGGAAGATCGACTGCATGCCCCGTTCACAGCTGCATTTGCTTGCCATGGAAGGACAGGCCGAGAACTGCTCGACAAAGCAAAATGCCTCGGGATGATGGGTCATGTAGCTGTAGTAGCGGCGGATCAGCGTTTCGATCAGCTGCGCGGGATCCATATCGCAGCGGATGCCGGAAAGCAGATAGTCAAAGACCTCCTCTGAATAGCGCAGATAGATGTCCTGCAGCATGTCTTCCTTGTTTTCATAGTAAATATACACCGTGGCAGGAGACACGCCGGCCATCTTGGCGATCTTGGCGATGGATGTCCCGTTAAAGCCTTCTTTTAAGGTCAGCGTGATGACCGATTTCCTGATCCGCTGTTCTTTTTCATCATCTTTTCTTCTCATCTGACGGCACCTCTACGGATCCTATAATAAATGATCATTCATTTATTGTCAAGCAATCCCATCATTTCCCATCTTTTCACCGCTCGCTGGCCAAATAGAAAAGCGGGTGATGCTTTCGCATTTCCCGCTCTTCAAGTGTTTATCTGATCCTGCGCTGTCTTCTTCGCAGCAGGACCGCTGCAGCAGCGGCAGTGATGACGACCATGCCCATGCCGCATGCGCTTCGTGCGGCTGTCTGTGCATCTGCCGCGTTCTGCCCGCCCTCTTCAGCCGGTTTCGGCTGAAGCGCGGCAATGGCATCCTTCAGCTCATCTGCCAGTGCGTCTGCTTCCTCCTGTGTCAGTTCAGGATCGTTCATCCTCAGCTTCACCTCGGCGATCTTCTGATTCAGCGCGTGGAAGCTGGAAGACGTGTAGCCGCGCAGATCAAGGCTGTTCGCATAGGCGATCAGCTCTTCCAATGCGCTGACATCGGCCTTCGTGCGCGCGTTCAGGCGTGCTTCTCGTAAGCTCTTCGCCGCTTCGTCGATCTCCGCCTGGCTCGCCGCTGTGTTCAGCGCGTTCTTCGCTGCATCCAGCTTCTCCTGCAGTCCTTCGACGCTGCTTGGGATATAGTCATCGAGGTTGGCGATCATCTCGCTGACGAGCTCGATCTCGTGTTCGAGCGCGCTCGTATCTAACTTGATTTTTTCCAGATTAGCGATCGCATCGCTCAGGTTCGTGATGGCTTGCGTGACTTCTGCCGTCGTCGCATCGTCATTGCCTGCCACGGCCTGTGCAGCGTCGATCGCTGCCTGCAGTGCCTCGAGGCTTTCTGCTGTGTAGTCACCGTCGAGGTAGCCCTTTGCGGCCGTGATCAGCGCATTCAGCTCTGCCTTGGACACGATCTCCCACAGCTCCTGGGCTGCCTTGGTCATCGCCTTGTTCGCTGCCTTCAGCTCATCGGCTGTTGCATCCGGGTCGTCAACAACGGTCTGTGCTGCGGCGACTGCGTCTTTCAGCGCCTGCACCTTGCCCGGGCGCACGTTGTCCACGTTGGTCAGGATGTTTTCCTTGATGAAGTCGATCGTCGCCTGTACGTCTTTGCGCAGCGCGTCCTCACCTTCATCGGTGTTCAGGGCCTGCATCGCTTCGCTCAGGTCGAGCAGTGCGGTGACGACCTCGGTCGTGGTCGGCGCTTCCTTGGCCAGGACCGTCTCTGCATTGGTGATCGCTTCGTTCAGCGCCGCATCCTCAGAGCCTAACGCGATGGCCTTTTCGACCATATTGCGCAATGCCTGGATCGCGGCGTCGCTTGCCGGCTGCGGCGCATCGGCGAATTCCGGATAACCAGATGACGAAGTGATCCATGCGGTGCCGCCTTCCGGCAGACCATCATTCAGCCTCTGGGTCAGCGTGCCATCTGTCATCTGCGTCTTGCTCATCGCCGTGCATTCCTCACGCGTATTGTTTCCGATGGCAGTCAAATCCTGCGGATAATAAAGATCCTTCAGCGTGACCTGATACGTCTCGCCTGCCGTGGATTCATCATATCCGATCAGCGTGCCGGCATACTGCACGCCGGCAGTCGCATTGCCGATGCTGTAGCAGTTGGTGATGATCGTCGGAGTGGACGGATCGATGCTTCGATTCGCTCCGCCGATGAGTCCGCCGACCGACTCTACTTCCGCATGAACATCGCCCCAGTTGAAGCAGTTTTCCATCACGGAATTGTTGAACATGCCCGCGATGCCGCCGATATCGTTGCTGCCGCTCACCTCAGCCTTGTTATAACAGTTGCGGATCGTGGCGTACATCGTCCTTCCGGCGATGGCGCCGACCCTGGCTCCGCCTGAAATGGTTCCGCTCTCGATGCCCAGAGCCTTGACCGTGCCGCCGTTCAGGAAACCGATCAGGCCGGTGTTCTCGCTCTCCGAGCTGATGTTCAGGTTGCTGATGCTGTGTCCGCCGCCATCGAATACGCCATTGAATTCGCCAGCCGGCATATAGCGAGTATCGCCCATATCGATGTCATCTTCCAGACGGAAATGTGCATCCTGATACTTTCCGGTGCTGACCAGCAGACCGAACATCCGCATATCCTGCGCGTCTTCGATGCGGTAAGGATCCTGCGCCGTTCCTTCTCCCTCGAAGGTAAACTCACCATCCGGGCCGAACATCTGTAGATACTGATTACCGAAGATCAGATTATCGACCATGCCGTTCATATGGATGAACATCTCTGCGGTGCCGAGGAAAGAAGTCGTGGAATGAGAAGTGACGCTCTGCGGCTTATCGACCAGAACGGCCGGATACATCTCATCGTTGATGATCAGCGTCGTGACAGCGGAACCGCCGTGCTGATACATGCTGGTGATCTTTACGTTGACCCATTCATTTTCCGGGATCGACGCATTGAAGCTCATGCCGTATTTGCCGGTCTGGAAGCCGACGCCGCGGCCCTGATCGTTCAGATAGAACGTGCAGTATTCATCCTGGAACAAGATCGCGTCTTCCGGCTGCTCTCCATCCAGATACAGATCAAAGGATACCGTATATGGATAACCGACGGCCTCAAACGGCGCATGCAGGCTTGCCCCATCCAGACGCAGCGCATTGCCGTTGGTCTCATCGCGCTGAACGAGCGTACCGTCTGTCTGCAGATCGTAGTCGTTCTCCTGATCTTCGATCGTGCCTTCGTTCATCTCATCAAACTGATATCTGGCGATGATGTCCGAATCCGTATCCACGATGCGGCGCGGATTGACATCTGGCGCACGGTCTCCGACTGCTTCGAACGCCTGGACAAAGTCTGCGCCGGAATCAAAGCGGTCACTGTCACCATACCAGGTCTTTTCTGAGACGACGCCGATATACGAGATCATCAGATCCAGGACGTCAAAGTCATTGGCCCAGGAGCGGTCGTTCCAGTTACAGTAGATCGCACCCAGGATCTGCGGATCGCCCAATAACAGATCGTAGGCGCAATAATAATTGCGGTTGGAGATATAGCTCGGGTTGCTCTGCCGGTTAGTGTCAAAATCGGTGACACCATCCCATGTCTCATAGAATGTGGACATGTCGACATATCCATTGTGCAGGCCGTTGGCATTGCCCGGGATGAGGTAAAGGGAATTGGACGTGCTGTTGATCACATCAAATCCGCTGGCCAGCGCTTCATCCACGCGCTGATCGGCAGAATCCCATACCTGTGCAGCCACGTGATCTGGATCGATCTCATTGAATCCGTAATAAAGCGAAAGATTGCCCCAGAAATACACTTCGTCGATATTGTCCTTGGCCAGACAGTACTGTGCCAGATCGTTGATGTAGCGCCGCATGTTTTCATTGGTGTTGGCTGATTCGTCCGTACCGATATGCACCACGGCGTTCTGGAATACCGGATCTTCGCCATCCAGGAATTCATCAAATACATCCTCGATCAGCGCCAGACATTCGTCATAATGATTGCTGAGGTCGAAGTTCGAGCCGTTGACGATCTCCGGATCGATGAGCTGGAAGATGGTCGCGTGTCCTGGGGTATCGATCTCGGTGACCACATCGATGCCGACCTTCTTCAGATCCTTCTGCATTTGGCGATAATCATCCTGAGACCAGACATATTCGCCATTATACGTATTCAGCTGCGGATATTTCTTGCTTTCCACCACGAACGAGGAGGAATACTCTCCGCCCAGTCCGCTGTCTTCATTGATATGCAGATGCAGCGTATTCAGCTTGAACCATGCCATATAGCGACCCATTTCCTCGATATAGTCCAGTGAGAAATACTTGCGGGCCACATCATGCATGCCGCCGCGTACGCTGTATTCCGGATAGTCGCGAATGATGCCCTTAGGCACACGCGCATGCATCTCATCCTGATACAGGATCTGTGAGATGCTCACTCCGCCATACAGCAGACCGATGTATGCAGGGGCATCGATGACGATCTGATCACCGACGTGGATGAGGTAGCCTTCTTCATCCAGCTCATCGCTCAGCGTAGCATCCTGATTCAGGACGATGTCGCCTTCACGCGCGCCTTCCCGTACGATTTCCACGGAAATATCACTCATCTCGCTGAGATAAGACCGCAGCTGCAGAGCAGCCTGATAAGCATCTTCGCTTTCAGCCACGATGCGCGTGTCTGCATCCACGATGAAGCTGCCCTCCAGGCCGACCCATTCACGCAGGCCCGGAACCACATTCGGGATCGGGTTGATGTCTTCCTGCGCATATTCACCTTCCACATGAATGAGCACATTGCGGTCAAGGCGCGCAAGGGTCTCCCCGCTCTCCTTATCCTGAATATCGACCAGCAGATATACGGTCTGATCTCTCAGCGGCGTATACACCGTTCCATCCAGGTCGACGACCTGCTGATTGTTGGAGCCGGCGAGCACGGCGCGATACCGGTCATTTTCCGGAAGCACGACATGGCCGTCCGTGACCTGCGGATCATCTTCGATGGAAGCCATGAACAGCTCCAGCGCAGAGACCTCATCGAAAAGCGACAGACGGACTTCGCCGTCAGCGCCCAGCATCCAGTCGCTGAATGCTTCCTCATCTGCCTCATTCAGCAGATCGGCCAGTTCCTGGCTGACGATCTGCGCGGCGCTCAGCGCCGTGATGCCTTCTGCGGAAACAAAATTACCGACTGAGACATCTGGGACAGCGTCCTTGTCATAATATACATGTTCATAAGCGATCGCGCTCTCGGCTTCCACGCTGCCGACGATCTTTCCGGAATGCGTGCCCCAGAATACATGACCGCCGTTGTAGCAGTTGCGGATGAGCGAAGGCTCTCCATCCAATGCGGCGCTGACATTGCCGACCAGACCGCCGATGGAGATAGAGCCACGCACATCACCACTCTGATATGCATTCAGGATCTGTGTCGAACGCATATCGCCGATCAAACCACCGACTTCGGTAAAGCCTTTGACGACCGCGTTGTTATAGCAGTTGCGCACGGTGGCATTCACGGCCTTTCCGATCAAGGCACCGACTTCATTGCCCGCTTCGATCATGCCGCTTTCGATGCCCAGGTTGCAGATCGTTCCGCCCTCCACCATGTGGAACAGACCGACCGTATCCTGCTGTTGATCGATATGCAGATCATAGATGACATGCCCTGCGCCATCGAACGTGCCGCTGAAACGGTTCACGGAGGCCATGCCGGCAAACGCGATATCCTTCATCTCGATATCGGCGCTCATCCGATAATAAGCTGCGGCACAGTCTGCAGAGATATCGATCATGCGGGCCATCTCGACCAGATCTTCTCCATCCTGGATCAGATACGGATCTTCCTCGGTCCCTGAGCCTTCCAATGACGTGATCACCATGACCTTTCCAGAAAATTCCGGATAGCCTTCACTGCCCTGATACCAGGTGTCATAGCCCTCCTGAAGGCCGTCATTCAGCTGGCCATAGAGCACGCCGTTGGTGAACGCTTCCTGTTGCAGCGCGATGACTTCTTCCCGCTCAGCATTGCCGATGCCAGCGCTGCCGGCCGGGAAGAACACATTGTGCATCACGGTGTCATACGCAGCGTCTGCGGCTGATTCATCGTAGCCAAACGCCGTTCCGGCATATCGTACAGAAGCAGAGACATCCGCGATGGAATAACAGTTACGCACTGAGCCCTCCAGTGCCGGATCGATGCTGCGGTTGACCGATCCGCACAGGCCGCCGACTGATTCTTCGCCCTGGATGGTTCCCCAGGCATAGCAGTTGGCCATGGCGGAATTATTGAACATGCCGACCAGACCGCCGGTGTTATGTCCGCCGCTGACCTCTGCTTTGGAGAAGCAGTTCATGATCGTAGCATTCATCGTTCTTCCGATGAGCACGCCGGTCTGGTTTCCGCCGCTGATCGTTCCGCTGGCGATGCCTACATTGCGGACAGTGCCGTTTTCCACGAAGGCGAACAGTCCGGTGTTCTCGCTGTCATCCGTGATCTGCAGACCTGAGATCACATGGCCTTGGCCATCGAACACGCCGCTGAAATGCGCGGTCTTGCCGATCGGATCAAAGGCTTCATCCTGCAGGTCGATATCTGCGGCCAGACGATAATGATCATCCGCAAATGATGCGTCTGATGCGATAAGAGAAGACATCAGCCGCAGATCGGCCGCAGTGCTGATCTTGTACGGGCTCGCGGAGGTGCCTTGGCCGACCAGGCCGCATTCAGACATGCCAGTGTCAAATTCAGGCACATCCCATTCTCCGCTCACCCACACGCTCCAGTCTTCCTGGCGCTGTGCATTCAGCTGGTCCATCAGCGTGCCATCCGCGAAATCGGCTGCGGAAATGCCCTGCACTGTCGCGATGGTATTATTTCCCACCGGCGCTATCTGTGACTCTTCCGGATAATACAGCTGTCCGTAATTGGTCACATATCCAGCCGCTGACTCATCATAGCCGATGAGCACGCCGACATTCGATCCTCCAGATACGGTGGCTCTGGTATAGCAGTTGGCAACGTTTGATTCATACGCAGGATCGATGCTGCGGTTAGCGCCGCCGAGCAGACCGCCTGCTGTCACGCCGCTGGCTTCGACCTTGCCCCAGGTGTAGCTGTTGTACAGATCGGAGTTGTTGAACATGCCGATGAGGCCGCCGACATCATTCGATCCCGATACATCTGCCTTTGAGAAGCAGTTGATGATCTCCGCATACATCGTCCGGCCGACCAGACCGCCGACGCGGATCGTCCCCTTGACCGTTCCGCTCTCCACGCCGACATTGCGGATCGTTCCGCGTTCGACAAAGCCGAACAGTCCGGATGGCTCGCTGCTCACATCGACATTCAAGTTCGATACGGCATAGCCGTTTCCATCAAAGGTACCGCTGAATTTGTGATCGTTGGTTCCGATCGGCATAAACGCCGCACCCTCAAGATCGATGTCCGCAGTCATCTCATAACTGCTGTTTCCATATTCTGGATCTGCATTGACCAGATCCGACATTTCCCGCAGGTCAGCAGCGTTTTCGATCAGATAAGGATCTTCCGCAGTTCCTGAACCGGAAAAGGGCGCCGCTGCCTGGATCGACACTGGCAGACATTGCACGCACAGCAGCAATGCCGTCAGCGCAGAAACCCATTTTCGAAAGCTCTTCATTCATTTTTCCAAGTATAATTATTATAATTATGACCATTTCCTTTCTTCTTTACTTCTCAGAAAACGCAAAATGAATGGGCACCCTTACGGCCGAGAAGAAAAGAAAAGCTGCCGTAAACGTGCCCATACATTCATCTACGATACCCACTGGTACCACCTCCTCCCCGCGTTCAGTATAGCATCGTAAAAAACGCTGTAAACGCTTTCTTCCGGAGAATAGTAGGTTGAACAAAACACATCCTGAAGTAGTCAGCATTGCTCATCCGCATGATGATCTCACACTCGTTCACCCCTCGTTCTGCTTATCCAGCAAGGATCATCGCTCTGTCTGATCAGATGCCTGATCTGTTAACCTTTCGCTTGATCATCGATGTGTTAGTTCCTTGCGGATCTGATCGATCAATATCAAGTCAGCAGGTAACCACTCTACACTATTTAATTCCTCTGCGCTCAGCCATTTGCTCGCTTCATGTTCCAACAATACCAAATGCCCGTGCTTGACCGTACACCAATAACAATCCATGGATAAATGAAATGTCGGATAGTCATATTCCACCGTATCCATATACGCATTCACTTCTATCTCTGTGTCCAGTTCTTCTTTGATTTCCCGGATCAATGCTTGTTGCGGTGTTTCTCCTGCCTCGATCTTACCGCCGGGAAACTCCCACCCGCCTTTCAGTTCTCCATATCCTCGCTGTGTAGCAAATACTTTATCGCCATGTTTGATGATGGCTGCAACCACTTTTATCGTTTTCATTTCTTTGTCCGACATATCGAAATGTCGCACTGCCCGATCATTCCCATATGCTTTTCCTTTCTATTCATACGATTACCGCTGTTGATCTTACGGTCTCTTGATCTTCACGCCTTGGTGATATAGTCAAATAGATCCTCTCGAACCAAAGTATCCAGATGCCATTCAATTTCTACGGCCGTTTTATCTGTATGTAGAACATCACATTAAATTGAACGAAAAGGCCAGGAAAACATCACGATAAAATGAACAGATGCCGACAAACTGA
>UQPV01000046.1 GCA_900543035.1 uncultured Solobacterium sp. | reverse complement strand
GAACCGCCGTATGCCGAACGGCACGTACGGTGGTGTGAGAGGGACTAGTGATTAGTCTCTACTCGATTGTGCGCTTAACCAAAATGCTCACGCAGTTTTTTGAAGAATAACGCTGCTGCTGCGGAAAACACCTGGTCCTTTTTCCAGATGATATTTAATCCTGAATCGAGCTGCGGCTCCAGCGGGCGGAAACAGAGACTGCTGCTTTCAGTCGTATTGGCGATCTTGTCGATCGTGATGGCATAGCCCACTCCGGCTTCGACCATGATGGCAGCGTTATAGACGAGGTTGAACGTCGTGACGATGTCCAGCTTGTCGAAATCCTCGCCAAACCACTCGGCAAATTCATTCCTGTGCCGCTCTTCTGAAATGACCTGACGTGAGCAGATCAAGGGAACGTTCAGCAGATCTTCTTTTCTGATCGTTTCTTTTTTTGCTAGAGGGATGTCTTTTCGCATGATGACGCCCCACGTATCTCTGGCAGGAATATTGAAGTAATCGTATTTGGAGATGTCCGCAGGCTGAATCAACAGCCCAAAATCCAATAAGCCTTTATCCAGCCGTTCGGTGACATCCTCAGCATTTCCGCTGTACAGATGATAATGAATTTCCGGATAAGCTGTGCGCAGCTCACAGACGATCTGTGCGATCAGTTTGACTGCCTCTGTTTCTCCGCCGCCGATATAGATATCGCCGCTCACGACATTGCTCATTGAATGAAATTCGGCTTCTGTTTTATCGACCATGGAGATGATCTCTTCTGCACGTTTCCGCAAGATCATGCCTTCGGCAGTCAAGCTCATATTGCGGCTGCCGCGAACAAACAGCCGCTGTCCCAGCTCTTCTTCCAGGTCATGGATCTGCCGGGAAAGTGTCGGCTGTGTGACATGCAAAACGTTGGCCGCGTTCGTGATGCTTCCTTCCCTGGCTATCGTCAAGAAATAGCGAAGTACTCTTAGTTCCATATCGATCCTCCTAGCATAATCATTATAGCGTTCTTTGATATGCCTGAAAAGCAAAACACGGTTTTCAAATTAGGTATTTGTTATGCTTTGGGCATGACATTATAATGAAAGCGGTAAAGGTGGCAGAGTCATGGGTGAAATTTCTGAAACAGCGCGGCTTCTTCGCAACTTGAACGATGCTGGCTGTGAAGAAGCCATGATCTGAAAATATCTGCAGCTGCAAAAGGGAGGAAGAAGGCAAGAGCAGTTTCAGCTTCTTTCCTTGCATAGCGCATGGTTTGCACCATGAAGCGCGGACAAACGGTCCGCAAGAAATGATCGAATGGAGGTATCTTGACATGGAAGAAAAAATGATCTTGACAAAGGAATGGGATAAGACCTTTCCGCAAAGCGATAAGGTTGAGCACAGCAAGGTGACTTTCCGCAATCGCTATGGCATCACCCTGGCGGCTGATCTGTATAAGCCTAAGCATGCCGAGGGCAAGCTGGCAGCCATTGCCGTATGCGGCCCCTTTGGCGCGGTGAAGGAGCAGGCTGCTGGCCTGTACGCCCAGACAATGGCGGAGCGCGGTTTCTTGACGATCGCCTTTGATCCTTCTTTTACAGGTGAAAGCGGCGGTCAGCCCCGGTATATGGCATCTCCGGATATCAATACAGAAGACTTTCAGGCTGCGGTCGATCATCTCTGTATGCGGGAAGATGCAGATTCGGAGAAGATCGGGATCATCGGCATCTGCGGATGGGGAGGAATGGCCCTGAATGCTGCCGCCCTCGATACCCGGATCAAGGCCACGGTGGCCTCCACCATGTATGATATGGCCCGTGTGAACGCCAATGGCTATTTTGATGCAGAGGACAGTGAAGCAGCCCGGTATGAAAAGAAAAAGGCGCTCAATGCCCAGCGTATCGAAGACTGCCGGAATGGCGCTCATGCCTTGGGCGGCGGCGTGGCAGCAGAAGTGCCAGAGGACGCGCCTTTCTATGTCAAAGATTATCACGACTATTACAAGACGGCTCGCGGCTATCATCCACGTTCTTTGAATTCCAACGGCGGGTGGAATGTGACCGGTACGATGTCTTTTATGAATCAGCCTATCCTTCACTACAGCAATGAGATCCGCTCAGCGGTGCTGATCATTCATGGGGAAAAGGCCCACTCCTGCTATTTCAGCCGGGATGCATATGCTGCCATGATGAAAGGCAATCCGAAGCCAGAGAACAAGGAACTGCTGATCATCCCTGATGCGGTGCATACCGATCTGTATGACAATCTGGAAGTGATCCCCTTTGATCAGATGACGGATTTCTTCCAGAGAGCAATGCAGTGATGATGAAAAGACAGCTGTAAAGGTCTTGATCCATGCCATGGAGCAAGCGGCGGCAACAGCTCCTGGCTCCAGCAATCCAAGGCATATCCAGGAAAACATCTCGGTCCTTCGATGAAAAGGAGAAACACGATTGGTATTAGCATGATCTGGTTTCAGGAAATGAACGCAAAGGGGCGGTATACGCCCCTTTTGGTGCGTAGAAGAACGTGCCGGATCATTCGGAACAGGCTATGCTGGACATATAGGATCAATGTTGAATGAAAACACTGTGGAAGACGGTTTTTTCATCTGCTTTTCAGAAATCTTACATTTGTGAAACCGTCGGGGAAAAACGGATATGCTATAATGTGAGAAACAAGGCAGGTGTTTGCATGGATGTAAAGCTTCGATCATATACTGACCTGCGTAAGGGACTCACCGCTGAGGAGGCGGCTGCCCGCAGGGAAAAGGGTGAATATAATGAACAGCTGAAGAAGACGACTAAGAGCTACCGCATGATCTTCCGGGACAATCTGATGACGCTGTTCAACCTCATCAATGTCATCCTGGCCGCATTGGTCTTCATCACCGGCAATTACCGCAATATGCTCTTTTTGGGCGTCATCATATCCAATATCGTCATCGGCATCTTTCAGGAGATCCGCTCCAAGCGTGTGCTGGACAGGCTCTCGCTGCTCTCGCAGACGCATGTGAAGGCCCTGCGCGATGGCAGAGAATGTGAGCTGGCCCTGGATGAGATCGTCATGGACGATCTGTTGTTTCTGTCCAACGGAGATCAGATCCCCTGCGATGCCATCGTCCGGGAGGGCAGGCTGGAATGCAATGAATCGCTGGTGAGCGGGGAGTCGGACATCATCCTCAAGGAAGCGGGCAGCTTTTTGTATTCCGGCAGCTTTGCGGTCAGCGGGCATGTCTGCGCGCAAGTCTGTGCTGTCGGCAGACAGACGTATGTCCACACGATCCTCGATCATGCCAGACAGGTGCGCCGCCATCCTTCACAGCTGCGTGATGCGATCAATTTCATCATCAAGACCGTGAGCATCATCATCGTGCCGATGGGGCTGCTGCTGATGGGAAAGCAGCTGTTCTTTACGCATGCCGCGCTCAATGATGCCATCCCGGCCACGGTGGCGGCGGTGCTGGGCATGATCCCGGAAGGGCTCGTGCTGCTGACCAGCGTCGCGCTGGCAGTGGGCACGATCAACCTGGCCCGCAAGAATACGCTGGTGCAGGAGCTGTACTGCATCGAGACGCTGGCGCGTGTGGATACGCTGTGCTGCGATAAGACCGGGACGATCACGGCGGGCTGCATGACGGTGGAGGAAGTGATCCCCTATGCGGATGCGGATATCCGGGAGATCCTCGGACACTGCTTCCATGACCTGCAGGATACCAACGCGACCGCTCAGGCCATCCGCGCCTATGCTTCACCGCAGGAGGGCTGGCAGAGCGCAAAGACGCTGGCGTTTTCCAGCGCCCGCAAGGCCAGCGGCGTGACATACGAAGAGCGAGGGACCTATCTGATCGGCGCATATGAGTTCATCTTTGTGCAGCGGCAGGAGGACGTGGAACGGCGGATCAGCGATCTGGCCGCGCAAGGCAAACGAGTCGTCGCGCTCGCAGCCAGCCCGGATGAGATCCAGGACGATCTGCATGACATGGACTGCACGCTGCTCGCGCTGATCGTGCTCAGCGATCCGATCCGTCCAGAAGCGCCTGAGATCCTGGACTATTTTTATGATCAGGGCGTCGACGTCAAGATCATCAGCGGGGATGATGCGCGGACGGTGCAGCAGATCGCTGCGGCTGCCGGCGTCCGTGACGCAGACCTCTGCGTGGATGCCTCTGCGCTGAAGGAAGAAGAGATCGAAGCGGCGGTGGAACGCTATACGGTGTTCGGCCGGGTATCGCCGGTACAGAAAAAGCAGATGATCGAGGCGCTGAAACGCAAAGGCCATATCACGGCCATGACCGGAGACGGCGTCAATGATGTCATGGCGCTGAAGGAGGCAGACTGCTCCATCGCCATGGCGCAGGGCAGCGAGGCGGCCAAGAACATCGCCAACCTCGTGCTGCTTGATTCCAATTTCTCGCATCTTCCAGACATCGTCAACGAAGGGCGCCGCGTCATCAACAATATCCAGCGCACGGCTTCCTTGTTCCTGGTCAAGACGTCTTTTTCGGTGATCCTGGGCTTTCTGACGCTGTTCTTCATTCCCATCTATCCGTTTGAGCCGATCCAGCTGACGCTGATCTCCACGGTATCCATCGGCATCCCCTCGTTCTTCCTGGCGCTGGAGCCCAATCATGAGCGGGTGCGGGGAAACTTTTTGCGCAATGTCTTCAGCAAGGCCTTGCCCGGCGCGTTATGCGTCGTGCTCTCGGTCTTCTATGTCTATGCCCTGACGGCCATCGAGCCGCTCAGCCAGGAGGTCATCTCCACGCTGTGCGTGATCCTGGCCGGATGCAGCTCGCTGGCGGTGCTCTTCCGCATCAGCCGCCCCTTCAACATGAACCGCCGCATCATCTTCGGCGCGATGTGCCTGATGTTCGTGCTCTGCATCATCGTGCCGCCGCTGGCTTCCTGGTTCATGCTCGTGCGGCTCAGCCCGCTGCAGCTGTTATGCGCAGGTGTCGGCATCGTGCTGATCCCCCTGGTGCAAAACGGGCTGTTCTACATCTTCGAGCGGCTGACCTTCACCCGTCCGGATCTGCCATAGATCATGCCAAAGACAGACGAGCGGTCTGTCTTTTTTGCGGGCAGAGGAAATCACAGGAGAACTTCATGCGAACCGGGTGCGAAAAAAAACAACCTGGTATATAATATACGAGACCTCGCGTCCTCCGGTATAAGCGGGTGCGGCGCGGCAAATGATAAAACGGGGTGATTACATGGACAAGGAATGGATCGTGATCAAGGGTGCCAGGGAAAACAACCTGAAGAACATCGATGTCAAGGTTCCCCGGGACCGCTTTGTCATCATGACGGGCGTCTCCGGCTCAGGGAAGACCTCCCTGGCGTTTGACACCATCTATGCGGAAGGCCAGCGCCGCTATGTGGAATCGCTGAGCGCTTATGCCAGACAGTTTCTGGGCAACAGTGAAAAGCCGGAGGTAGACAGCATCGAGGGACTGTCTCCGGCCATTTCCATCGATCAGAAGACCACTAGCAACAATCCGCGCTCGACCGTGGGCACGGTGACGGAAATCTATGATTATCTGCGTCTGCTCTATGCGCGGATCGGGGTGCCGTATTGTCCGACGCACCATGAGCCGATCACTTCACAGACAGTGAAGCAGATGATCGACCGCATCATGGAGCTTCCGGATCGCACGCGGATGCAGATCCTTGCGCCGATCGTCAGAGGCAAGAAAGGCACGCATAAGGATCTGCTGGCCCGGCTGACCAAAGAAGGCTATGTGCGTGTGCGCATCGATGGGGAGATCCGCATCCTGGAGGAAGTGGAGCAGCTGGAGAAGAACCGCAAGCATGACATCGATGTGGTCGTCGACCGCATCGTGAAGAGCGATGACCGCTCCCGCCTGCACGATTCGCTGGAGAATGCGCTGAAGCTCAGCGACGGATTGGCCATCGTCGCCTATGGCGAGGACGAACTGCTCTTTTCGAGCAACTATGCCTGCAAGTACTGCGGCTTTTCTGTCCCCAAGCTGGAGCCGAAGCTGTTTTCGTTCAACGCGCCATTTGGGGCATGTCCGGAATGCAAGGGACTGGGCATCACGCAGAAGGTGGATGTGGACTACCTGATTCCGGACCGCGCGAAGAGCATCGCGCAGGGCGGCATCGTCTATTATAAGAATATCGCCGGTACAGAGAATCTGGAATGGCAGCGGTTCAAGGCGCTGCTGGATCATTACGGCATCGATGTGCATACGCCGATCGAGGAGCTGGACAAGCATCAGATGGATATGATGCTGTATGGCTCAGATGAGCCGATCGCCTATACACTGTATTCCCGCAGCGGCAATGTCACCCATAAGAATGAGTTCATCGAAGGCGTGGTCACGCATATCGAGCGGCGCTATATGGAGACGACGAGCCAGATGTCCAGGGAATGGCTGGGCACGTTCATGGCGGAGATGCCTTGTCCGAACTGCGGGGGCAAGCGGCTCAACGAGCAGGCGCTCAGCGTCTATGTCGGCGGAAAGAACATCTATGAATGGACGACGATGAGCGTGAAAGAGGCGGTGCGCTTCATGCAGGAGCTGAAGCTTACCCCTCAGCAGGCAGACATCGCCCGGCTCATCATCAAGGAGATCTCTGACCGGCTGCAGTTTCTGCTCAATGTGGGGCTCGGCTATCTGACGTTGGATCGCATCGCCGGCTCGCTGTCCGGCGGAGAGGCGCAGCGCATCCGCCTGGCTACGCAGATCGGCTCCCATCTCAGCGGTGTGCTCTATGTGCTCGATGAGCCCAGCATCGGCCTGCATCAGCGCGACAATGACCGTCTGATCGCCACGTTGAAGGATATGCGTGATCTGGGCAATTCTCTGATCGTGGTGGAGCATGACGAAGATACGATGCGTGCTTCGGATTATATCATCGACATCGGTCCGGGCGCGGGCGTCCATGGCGGAGAGGTCGTGGCCTGCGGCACGCCACAGGAAGTCATGGCCAATACGAATTCCATCACTGGCAATTATCTGAGCGGGCGCATGAGGATCGAGGTGCCGAAGACCCGCCGCAAGGGCAATGGCAAGAAGCTGCGCGTCGTCAAGGGCACGGCCAACAACCTGAAAAATGTCACGGTGGACTTTCCGCTGGGCACCTTCATCTGTGTGACCGGGGTCAGCGGATCAGGCAAGTCCTCATTGGTCAATGAGATCCTGACCAAGGGGCTGCAGCATGCCCTGGGGCGTCTGCGCATCAAGCCGGGCAAGCATAAGGAGATCCGCGGCATCGAGAACATCGATAAGGTCATCGATATCTCGCAGGATCCCATCGGACGCACGCCGCGTTCCAATCCGGCGACATACACCGGCGTGTTTGACGATATCCGCGAGCTGTTTGCCCAAACGCCGGAAGCCAAGCTGCGCGGATATGAAAAAGGGCGCTTCTCGTTCAATGTGAAGGGCGGGCGATGCGAGGCCTGCCAGGGCGATGGCATCCTGCGCATTTCCATGCATTTCCTGCCGGATGTGTATGTGCCGTGTGAAGAGTGCGGCGGCAAGCGCTACAATGAAGAGACCCTGCAGGTCACTTATAAAGGAAAGAACATTTATGATGTGCTGGAAATGAGCGTAGAAGAGGCCATCGACTTCTTCTCCGGCGTGCACAAGATCCGCCATAAGCTGCAGACGCTCAAGGACGTGGGCCTGGGCTATGTGAAGCTGGGACAGAGCGCGACCACGCTTTCCGGCGGTGAGGCGCAGCGCGTGAAGCTCGCCAGCGAGCTGCAGCGCAAGGCGACCGGCAAGACGCTGTTCGTGCTGGATGAGCCGACCACCGGCCTGCATACACACGACGTGAAGAAGCTGCTGGAAGTGCTGCAGCGCATCGTGGACAACGGCGACACCGTGCTGGTCATCGAGCATAATCTCGATGTGATCAAGAGCGCGGACCATATCATCGACATCGGCCCGGAGGGCGGCGATGAAGGCGGCACGATCGTCGCGTGCGGAACACCGGAACAAGTGGCCCGTTCAGAAATGAGCCATACCGGACGATATCTGAGAAAGATGCTGGAGGGATGAGCATGGCAGACAAAAAAGTGACAGTGAAGGAATTTGCGGATTACTTTCAGTTTGAACAGCTGACCGGCGACGAACAGTCGCTGAGACGCAGCATCGAGCTGACAGACACCAACCGGCCGGGCCTGGAGCTGGCTGGCTTCTTCGACTACTCCCAGGCCAAGCGCCTGGTGATCCTGGGCGACAAGGAGATCGCCTATATCGCCACGATGAGCGAGCAGTCGCAAAAACGCTCGTTTGACTTTCTGACCGGGGAAGAGACACCGGCCATCGTCATCACCAGAGGACACGAGTGCCCGCAGATCCTGCGGGAATGTGCGCTGGAAAAGAACTTTCCGGTATTCTGCTGCGAGGAAAAGACCAATCATACGATCGTCAATATCATCACCTGGCTCGATGAGAAGCTGGCCAAGTCGGTTTCGGTGCATGGCGAGCTGCTCATCATCTATGGCACCGGCGTGATGATCTGCGGCGAGAGCGGCATGGGCAAAAGCGAGATCGCCCTGGAGCTCATCAAGCGCGGCCATCAGCTGGTCGCCGATGACCGGGTGGACTGTTACCGCATCCACAATCATCTGGTGGGCAGATCGCCGCAGCTGCTCGAGGGCATGCTGGAGCTGCGCGGTGTCGGCGTGATCAACATCGCGCGCATGTACGGCGTCGGCGCGGTCGCTCACAAGGCCAATGTGGATATTCAGATCACGCTGGAAGAATTTGATCCCCGCGCCAACTATGATCGGGTCGGCATCGAGGAGAAGAAGAATGTCTCCATCCTGGATGTAGAGGTGCCCAAGATCACCATCCCGGTGCGTGAGGGCCGCTCCATGGGCGTCATCATCGAGAGCGCCGTGACCAATTACATGCTTGCCAAAGACGGGCTGGACTCGGCCAAGGAGTTTGAGCAGCGCGTGCTGGAATTTATCGAAAAGAATAAGGAGGAGTCAGATGCAGCTGTTTCCTGATCCCAAGATCTTGTTGTCCATCGGGAACATCCATGTGACCTGGTATGCGGTGTTCATCCTCACCGGTGCGCTGATCGCCTATGCGCTGAGCCTGCGCACGCTGAAGAAGTGGGGCTATGACAGCGAGATGTTAGAAAATTTCTTTGTGCCGATGCTGCTGATCGCCATCATCGGCGCCCGGCTGTACTATGTGATCTTCGAGTGGGAACGATACTTAGCCGATCCCATCCGCATCTTTTATATCTGGGAGGGCGGATTGGCCATTCACGGCGGTCTGATCGCGGGCGTGGCCTTCGGCCTGTGGTACTTCCGCCGCATGAAGGTGGACGGGCTGCGCGTCATGGACGCGATCTTCCCCAATATCCTGATCGCGCAGGCGCTGGGGCGCTGGGGCAATTTCATCAACCAAGAAGCGTTCGGCCGCGTCGTCAGCGATTCGTATTATCAGGGATGGCCCTCGTTCATCAAGGATCAGATGTATATCGGCGGGCAGTACCGCGAGCCGACCTTTCTGTATGAGAGCCTGGCCAATCTGCTCGGCTTTGCGCTCATCACCTTCGTCTACCGCAAGCATGGCCGCAGGAAGCGCGGCGATCTGGCCTGGGCATACTGCGCGTGGTATGGCGCGGTGCGCTTTGTGATCGAATCGATGCGCAGCGATGCGCTGATGGCGGGCGGCCTGCGTATCGCGCAGCTGGTGAGCCTGCTGCTGGTGATCGTCGGCATCGCCGGCATCATCGGCGTCTGGGACCGTCTGTTTCGGCGGTTCTGGCCGTTTCGCCGGGAAAAGCCAGCCGTCATCTTTGATCTGGACGGCACCCTGATCGATTCCCGCGCGCTGGTGGATGCGTCGTTCGTCCATACGATGCATGAGCTGAAGCCTTCGTATATCGTGACCAAGCAAGACAAGGACGCGTTCTTCGGCCCGCCTTTGCAGGTGAGCTTTGCCCGCTATTTTGACAGCGAGGCGGAGGTAGACCATGCGGTGGACGTCTACCGCGCATACAACAAGGCCCATCACGATGAGCTGGTGACCTTGTTCGACGGCGTGGAAGAGGTGCTGCGCACATTGAAGGAACGAGGCTGCAGCCTCGGCGTGATGTCCAACAAGAAACGGGACATCGTCGACATGGGGCTTTCCCATACCGGGATCGGCCGCTATATCGACGCGGTGCTGGGCGGCGATGAGATCGACCGTCCCAAGCCTGATCCGCAGGGCATCCTGCGCGTATGCGGCGAGCTGCGCCATGACCATGACAATGTCGTGTATGTCGGGGATTCCCCAAGCGACATCGAGGCGGCGAAGAACATGGCGGCGTTCAGCGTGGCCTTCGTGTCCGACGCTTCTCGTGAGGAGGCGCTGCAGGCACTCTCTCCGTGCGCGCTCATTCATGAATTCAGAGAGCTTATCGATATCGTAAAGGAGGAACGCGAATGGAGCGATACTACGATCTGGTGATCATCGGCGCCGGTCCGGCCGGCATGAGCGCGGCGATCTATGGCAGCCGGGCAGGGCTGAGCACCCTGATGCTGGAAATGGGGGCGCCGGGCGGAAAGCTGATCAAGACCAATGAGATCAGCAACTGGCCGGGCATCCGCTCGACTTCCGGCGCATCCCTGGCAAGCGAGATGTTCGAGCACGCGACCAGCTTCGGGGCCGTCTATGCCTATGGGGAAGTCGTGCGCATCGAAGACGGCGAACAGAAGCAGGTCATCTGCGCGGATGGCACGGCATATACGTGCAAGGCGGTGATCGTCGCCACCGGGACAGCGGAGCGCATGCTGAACATTCCGGGAGAGGAAGAAAATGTCGGCCGCGGCGTCAGCTATTGCGCGGTCTGCGACGGCGCGTTCTTCAAGGACCGCGATGTCTGTGTGATCGGCGGCGGAAACGCGGCTTTGGAGGAATCGCTCTATCTGACCCAGTTTGCCCGCAAGGTGACCATCGTCATCCGCAGGGACATCTTCCGCGCCGAAGCGCATGTGCAGAAGCAGATCGAGGAAAACGAGAAGATCGAGATCATCCGCCGGCATGTGCCGGTGCGCATCCTCGATGACGGCATGAAGGTGAACGGCATCGTGCTGCGCGATGTGGACAGCGGGGACGAACAGACGCTGGAAGTCAGCGGCATCTTCCCTTACATCGGCCAGGATCCGGCCGTCAGCTTTTTGCAGGGGCTCGATGTGCTCGATGAAAAAGGCTACATGATCGTGGATGCCAACGGCGAGACGGCGTGCAAGGGCATCTATGGCGCAGGCGATGTGATCGCCAAGCCGCTGCGTCAGGTGGTGACGGCAGCGAATGACGGCGCGATCGCCGCTCAGCATGCCTTTCATGAGATCCGCGGCATCTGAACATCGTAATGAGAAAGATACGTGAGGGAGCATGACATGCTTCCTCACGCATGCTATAATGAAACAGAATGCAGAGGTGAAGGAAATGGGACTGTTTGACCGCTTGTTCAAGAAGAGAGAGAAACAGAATTACCGGCCCCTGATCATCTACGGACTGTGTGGTCCTGTCGGTCTGGGCGCGCACAAGAGCGGAGAGGCGCAATACTGGAGAGCGAGCATCATCCTGCGCGCATGGAAGGAAGAAGGCAGCGATGTGCTTCACGAAGAGAAGATCCGGCTGGAGAAGAGCTGCGATGAGGAAGGCGTGCATGTGTTGCAGGCGCAGCTGCGCAAGAATGCCATCTTTCATGCGAAGGTGCGCATCAGCGAGCAGGGATTCGAACTGCTCGAGCTGATCGAAAACGACTGCAGCGAACCGCAGCTTGAAGCATTGCGCGGCGCAGATGCCCTGCAGGCGGATGTGCGCATGTCCGAAGAAGAGGAAGCGGAGGTCGCCGAAGGGCGCTGCCGCATCCAGACATTTGCCAAAGCGCGGACGAAAGTCTATTTTAAAGGAAAGCAGGAAGAAGGCATCCGCATCCTGCACGCGATGCAGAAGCGTCAGGTCGGATGGTATAATGACGCGGTGAATTACGCGGCGGACAGGGCCGTGCCGAAATTCAATGCCGCGCTGCCCAACGGGGAGAAGAAGCTGACCAAGAAGGCGTTCAGGGAACAGGTCCGCCTGCAGAAGATCGTGATCAGCGACAATGAGCGCTTCGTCTTCTGGCTGGATGCCACAGATCTGGTCAAAGACGCGGTGATCGGCGTGAGCGGAAGCCTGCAGGGCGGCATAGACGGCGCGCAGCTGCAGCAGGAGGAAAGCAGATGAAGGCGCTGATCACCGGGGCGAGCAGCGGCATCGGCCGCGAGATGGCCCGGCAGCTCTCCGCCATGGGCATCGAGGTGATCCTGGTGGCCCGGCGGCTGACGAGGCTGCAGGCGCTGCGCGAAGAATTAGGAGAACACGCCCAGGTCATCTGCATGGACCTGCGCGATGAGAAGAGCTGCCGCATGCTCTATGAGCGAGTCAAGGCGGAAGAGATCGATATCCTGATCAACAATGCCGGTTTCGGGCTCTGCGGCCCCTTCGATGAGACGAGCCTGGATCGGGAGCTGGAGATGATCGACTTGAATATCCGTGCGGTGCATATCCTGACCAAGCTGTTCCTGCGCGACTTCATCGAGCGGGACTATGGCTATATCCTCAATGTCTCGAGCATAGCGGCTTATGCGCCGGGACCGCTGATGGCCACGTATTACGCGAGCAAGGCGTATGTGCTGCGGCTGAGCCAGTCGATCTACGGAGAGCTGCGCCGGCGCGGCAGCCATGTGCATGTCGCGGCGCTCTGCCCGGGACCGGTACGCACCGAATTCAACCAGGTGGCCGGCGTGGAGTTCTTCACCAGCGGCATGTCCGCGCAGAAAGCGGCGAAGATCGCCATCGACGGCATGTTCAGCGAAAAGCGTGAGATCATCCCGGGCGCGATGATGAAGTGGGTGAGGGCACTGACGAGAGTGGCCCCGACCGCGCTGCAGCTGCGGGTCTCTCATTATCTGCAGCATCGAAAGACAGAGAAAAGCTCGTAAGGACCATGACGGCCGATGCCATCCGGCATTGCCGCCACGGTCTTTTTTTTCTGGGAGCAGCGGGAACGATAACGGCCTGCAAGGATGCGCAAGATGAGCATCATGGTAAAATTTGCCCATCAATGCCATGAAAATCAGAACAGAAATATTAATAAATTTCTGAATATATGGACAAAATGATATGTCATCATGGGAAAATGTGGGAAAGAAATCATTGTAAGCGGTTGAAGATTGTTGTACACTGTATTGTGATGAAAGGGCTAACACATCCTGAAGGAAAGGAGGAAATGGGATGAAGCCTGAATCAAGGAGGAGAAAAATGAAGAAAGTAATGAGAAAGCTCTCCGTGCTGGCGCTCGTGTGCTGCATGGTCCTCGGACTGGGCATTGGCGTGCGCGCCAATACGTCTGCCGTATCTTCCCGTGCGGCATCGACGAACCTGGCACTGGGAGCGACAGCAACTGCCAATGATGTCGAAGACGGCACGAGCTTTACGGCCGATCTGGCCATTGATGGCAATAGCGATACGCGCTGGGCAACCAATCAGGGAACCGGAAGCCCTCGGCCGGAGAAATGGCTGCAGATCGATTTTGGAGAAGTGACCGCATTCGACCTGGTCGACATCCAGTGGGAACAGCAGAACATCCAGAATTTTGTGCTGGAGATCTCTGATGACGCACAGGATTGGGCAGTGATCCATAACCGGTCTACTGCACCGGTCTCTAAACTGGACAGCGTGTCATTCAGCGAGCTGCAGTATGCGCGTTATCTGCGTGTCAGAGCGACAGACTACAATGGCGACTGGCCATCCGTATCGATCTTTGAGGTTTCTGTGTACAATACACAGGATACGAGCGAAGAGGAGACCGGAAATTACAAGATCTATCCGATCCCGCAGAGCGTGACGGATTCTGACGCGGCGATCAGCTTGAGCGATGAAGTCAATGTCATCGCGGAAAGCGGCATCGACAGCGTGACGGAAGACCGCATCGAAGAGGTCATCAGCGAGCATGACATGACCCCGGTATTCACGGATGAGCCGCAGGAAGGCGAAGTCAACCTGTATGTGGGCATCAACGGATCAGGCGAAGCTGCCGATACGCACGCGGACGTACCGCGCGATGTGTTCACCGAAGCGGAAAACAAATACGACATGCATGTGGTCAAGGTGTTCGAGGACGGCGACATCGTCGTGCTGGGCGAAGACACAGATGCCGCTTACTATGGTCTGGCAACGCTGGAGCAGATGCTCGATCAGAGCGTTGACGGCACGATGAAGGTGTCTACATTTGAAGATTATGCATTCCAGAAATACCGCGGCGTCGTTGAAGGTTACTATGGTTATCCATGGACCGTGGACGGCACGCTGAGCTTCATGGATTATGCAAAGCGTTATAAGATGAACGTCTTCCTGTATGGACCGAAGTCTGATCCTTATCATCTGGGATTATGGGACGAGGACTATCCGGAAACCGTCAGCGAGGAAGATTCCAAGAACGGCGTAAGGACCGCGGATGAGATGGCGCAGATCGCCGCTGCGGCAACGGCAAGCAAGGTAAGCTTTGTCTGGGTCGCACATCCGGCCATGCAGAAGCCGATCGACTTTACCAATGAAGAGACGACCGATGAAGGCATCGCCCGTCTGATGACCAAGTTCGAGCATATGTATGAACTGGGCGTTCGTCAGTTCGGCATCTTCGTTGACGATATCTCTAATGACTATGCGACGAGCACCTGCGACATGCAGATCTACATGCTCAATCAGGTGCAGGAACAGTTGTATGCAAAGTACAATACGGAAGGCAGCGCACCTGAGGATCAGGTGAAGGGGCTGTTCTTCACACCGGCATGGTATACGACCGGTTCTTCCGGCGCATCGAGCAACCTGCCGAAGTTCCAGCAGCTCCATGAAGACATTGAGATCTGCTTCACCGGCAGAGATGTCTTCTCCAGCATCAGCAACTCTTCCGCTACGACGTTCAAGAACTGGATCGGACGTACACCGGTCATGTGGTGGAACTATCCGGTCAATGACGCGGAAGACAGCGTATTCTTCACCAACCCGATCAACTTTGATTATTCTCAGGATTCTAATCCGACCAACATCAAGGGCGTATTGTCTAACCCGATGAATTATTCAGAAGCATCTAAGGTAGCGCTCTTCGGTGTGGCAGATTATACATGGAATCCGCAGGCGTTCGACGCTGAGCAGAACTGGTATGACTGCTTTGACGCCATCATCCCGGATGATCCGGAAATGGCTGACGCGCTGCGGACCGTTTATGGAAACCTGAACGATGACTATGTACCGACAGAGATCAGCCGTCTGATCGCCGGTTACTCCGGAACAAAGGAATCAGCAGCAGCGATCAAGAACAAGATGATCGAGATCATGGATGCGGTTGAAAAAGTCGAGACGCTCGCAGACAGCGACAATGCGGCTTATCGTCTGATCGTAACCGAAGCGCAGACATCCATGAACAAGCTGTATGACATGGCAGCGGCCATCGGCGGCGCCATGGCGGTCGTATCCAGCGATGATCCGGTAGAACAGGTGCAGGGCTATTACCTTGCGACCGCTGCCAAGGAACGCCTGGACATTCCGCGCAATGAGCGTTATCAGATCATCTCTCTGGAAGGTGCCGGAGAAGATATCTACAACAGCGTGCTGCAGGCAGTGTCTTCTGACGAAGGCCTGAAGCCGTTCGTCGACACCGCGTACAGCGCAATGGGCGATTTTGACCCGGACAGCGCAGATACCAGCGGCGTGCAGATCGACAGCGTCCAGATCGAACCGAGCGAAAACGTCGAAGTTCCGCAGGGATCGACTTATCAGTTTACCGCATCCGTTTCTTCCCCGCAGGGCGATCTGGATGCCGTGAAGTGGAGCGTATCTGGTGCAACCGCTGAAGGCACCACCATCAACAATAATGGCGTGCTCAGCGTAGACGGCAACGAGCTGTCTCAGACGCTGACGGTAACGGCGACTTCCGCATTTGACGCGGACGCAAGTGCAAGCGTGACGGTACGGGTAACCGACCGCATCTATGTGGACCCGACCATTCCGGTCAACCTGGGTCCGAGCGCGACCATCCTCGGATCAAGCGGATCCTCCGCAGCCGGAGAAGGTCCGGAAAATATCTTCGATGATCTGGACACGACAAAATGGTGCCCGGGCAACGGCACGAACACGAACCAGTGGGTAGCATTCGATCTTGGTTCTGTTAAGCAGATCAGCAGCTGGCAGATCGTCGGCGGCGGCATCGAGCATGAACTGTATGCCCCGAGCTCTTTCGCGCTGCAGGTACTCGTAGATGAGGATCCGACCGAAGAAGAGCTGTCCAGCAGCAGTTATCTGAGCAATAACGCCAATTGGAGAGATGTCTCCCGTTATGACAATAACAGCGAGAACATCGTCAATACGACCTTCGATGAACTGGTCGAAGGACGTTACTTCCGTCTGTATATCTACAATGGTTCACAGACCGGTGCGCCTTATCCGGCAACCCGTATCTTCGAGACCAGAGTATACGGTGTGGATAAAGCGATCGTCGAGCGCACGCATGCGCTGACCATCGATCCGGAAATCGAGCATGGATCGATCAGCGTCGATGCGGCGCACTTTGAAGAAGGCGCAAAGGTCAATGTGTACATCGAACCGGATGAAGGTTATCAGCTGAAGGCTGGTTCCCTGAATTACAATGGCACCGCGGTAGAAGGAACAAGTTTCCTGATGCCTGGTGAAGATGTCGTGCTGAGCGCTGAATTTGAGCCGGCCGGAACAGTTTCTGAACCGGACAAAGAAGCATTGAATGCAGCAATCGAAAATGCGGAAACACTGAATGAAGCAGATTATACGAGCGCAAGCTGGGCAGCGCTGCAAGAAGCGCTGAATAACGCGAAGAGCGTCGCAGCCGATGAGGATGCGGATCAGAACGCGATCGACGCGGCAGTACAGGCTTTGAATGCGGCGATCGAAGCGCTTGAGGAAATCGGCGAACCAGGCGATCCGGCCAGCGATGCAGCTATCCAGGCATTGCGTAACTTGATCGACAAAGCCAATGCGCTGGAGTCTGATGATGAAACGCTGAACGCAGCGATCGCTGCGGCACAGGCATTGCTTGATGATCCAGACAGTGCATCTGCGAGCGCGGTCGTGGCCGCAATGCTTGATCTGAGCGAAGCAATCGCAGAACTGAATGTAGAAGTCAGCAGCGATAAGCTTAAAGAAAGCTTGAAAGCGACGATCGATTATATCAATGATATGATCCTGACCAATGTGGACGGGGTTCGTCCGGGCAAGGTCCAGGAACTGAAGACAGCGATAGCTGAAGCATATCAGGTATATCTGCAGAGCGATGACGCGAATGAGATCAAAGCAGCGATCAGCAATCTGTGTGAAAAGGCGCAGGAGCTGTGGCTGATCGTAAGCAAAGCAGAATTGAACGCATTGATCGAAGCGGCAGAAACGATCAGCGCAGATGGTTATACAGATCTGACATACCGTGCGCTGCAAGCAGCGATCACGGCAGCGAAGAGCGTAGCGAAGAATGATGATGCTACGACCTCTGAAGTGACGACGGCCATCACTGACCTGGCCAACGCGATCGCGGGTCTGGAAAGCATTACATTAGATACTTCCGCGCTCGAACATGAGATCGAGCTCGTAACAGAAATGATCGCTAACCTGGATGACTATGTGCCTTCTACAGTAGAAGGCCTGGCGGATAAGCTAGTAGCGGCGCAGGCAGCGCTTGAGGCGACGAGCCAGGATGCGATCGATGAAGCGACAAAGACGCTGAGAGAAGCAAGACTGAACGCGAGAACGAAAGCGGATATCAGTGCTCTGAAAGAGCTGGTTGCTTACGTGAACAGCCTTGATCTGCGTGCGTACACGTTAGACAGCGTCGTGCCGGTGAATCGGATGATGAGCAAGCTGACACAGGCGATGAATGATGAAGAGATCACGCAGGAAAAGGTCGATGAGCTGGCCGCAGAGATGCAGGCAGCCATCGATGGACTGCAGCCAGTGAGCGAAGGCAGCGTCACGACGCCGGATGCGGCAGACACCGCGGCAGCGGCACAGACAGGCATGATGCTTGTATTGCTGGCAGCTGCAGGTATGGCAGCGACTGCAGTATATCGCAGAAAGAGAAGCTGATCGTCAGTACAGCAGAGAGGGGACATGATCGTGTCTCCTCTTTTTTCAATCAGTGAAGATATAAGAAAAGCGCAAAATATTGAAACAAATGTCAAAATATTGTTACTGTTCCTGCAGTATAATGTAGTCGTTCAGGAAAGGCAGTCAAGCCACTTACGACACGATACAGCATCATGGCCTGAACAGTATATTCTAGGTTCCCTTTCTGAGAAGCTCTCCCGAGTCAGTCCGGGAGGGCTTCTCCATGTATGCCGATAAGTGAAAAGAATGGCAAAGATCATGGAAGGATTTTCTGCTATAATAAAGTGAACAGATGGGGGGAGGAAAGATGGGTATGGCAAATGGTGAAAGAAGAAAGGGCAAGGAATCGATGAAGAAATGCCCGCTGCTCCTCATGTCAGATTTTTATCATATTGCGGGAAGAGCAGAAGATCTGCTGGAGCTGTATGCAGAGGATACAGAGATGAAAAAACTTCTTTTGCGCAGATCCTGTATTTTCGAGGAGAGGTGGAAAAAGCATCCTTGTCATTAAGAGATATTCACGCAGACGCATTGGATTTTGACGCCAGGGTCGGCCTGGAGATGATGAGGGCATTGTGCGCTTTGCATCAGGGAGATATCGCCGCATGGCAGGACGTGAAGCAGCAGATGAAAGCTATGCTTGATCACTGTGCAGACCAGCGTGAGCAGTTATTGTTCTGGACAGCTTCCATTGACAGTATGATCGATCATGCGACTGCATTTCCGCAATGGTTCAAAAAAGGAGAGCTGAACATCCTGCCTTCGTTTCTAATGGCCTTTTTTTAGATCAGCCAGAAAGCATCAGCAAAGTCAGGATCACGATCACAGATGTAGATGGCGCGCTTTATCCGGCCATCGCAGAAGTGAGAATTTTCTCCAGCAAAGGAATACTGCTCAAGGAGGGTTCTGAAATGACGATTGAAAATGGTGCGCTGAAGGATGTTTCGGCTGGATCGACAGTAGCTGATCTGAAAGAACAGCTGTATGCAGAAGTAGGAGAGATCACTTTCCTCAACGACGGCAGCGTATTGGCGGATGCAGATGAAGTGACCAATGGTACACAGATCCAGCTGTCTGTGGAAGGAACGATCGTAGATGCCCTGAACATCGCGCTGAAAGAAGAAAGCGTGCCGGAAGCCAGCGAAGCAGCGATGCAGGCTCTGCGCAATATGGTCGAGAAGGCCGTCGCAATGGGATCTGATGATGCAGCGCTGAACGAAGCGATCGCTAACGCACAGGCCGTATTGGCGAAGGAAGCGCCGACCGTAACTGAGGTCGTGACCGCACTGCTCGACCTGAGCGAAGCGATGACCAAGGCAGCCCAGGAGCTGTGGGAGATCGTGACGAAGGCTGAACTGGAAGCCCTGATCGAAGCCGCTAACGGTTACCTTGATGGTGACTACACAGCAGAAAGCCTGGAAGCACTGCAGGCAGCGATCACAGCTGCACAGGCAGTGGCAGCTAATGACGATGCCACGACAGCAGAAGTCACCGAGGCCATTACGAATCTGGCAGATGCGATCGCCGGATTGGAGAACACGCTCGTGGATACTTCCGCGCTTGAATATGAGATCGAACTGACCAGACAGATCTTAGCGAACATCGATGACTATGTGCCATCGACGGTGGAAGGTCTGCAGGAGAAGCTGGATGCGGCAATCAATGCGCTGAATGCGGCAGAGAGTCAGGAAGCGGTCGATGCGGCAACGGAAATCCTGCGGGAAGCAAGACTGACTGCACGCACCAAGGCGGATACCCGCGCGCTGGAAGAGCTGATCGCCTATGCGATGTCTCTGGATATGAGCGGGTGCACGACTGAAAGCGCAGCAGAGGTGATCCAGACAGTGGAGCAGGCAAAGCTGATGTCCGCTGATCCGGAAGCGACGCAGGAAGATGTGGATGCGAAGCTGGCTGCCTTGCAGAACGCGATCGATGGCCTTGTTCAGATAAACGATGGCAGCACAGATGCCGACACTGAAGGAGGAGCAAGTGCAGATTCGGCGAATACTGCGGCAGAGGGCATGACGAACACGATGTTCGCTCTGACGCTGGCAGCGGGCGCAGCGGCCATCGCTGCATATCGCAGAAAGAAAAACTAAGGTATGACAAAAGCGGAGACAGAGATCACATGTCTCCGCTTTTCAGTATGACGGGCATGCCGTCAGTCTGTGGTGAAAGTCCACCGGGGCGTAGTTGCCGACGAACCTTAAAGCGACTCCCAAGGTTTATATCGTGAGGTGCAGGCGAGAAGAAGGGATAGCGAAATCGTAGCCCAACGAACAGGAACTTGATACCAAGGCGCATGCGGAGGATGAGTGGGCCGAAAGTCACAAAGTCCAAAAAGGCAACCG
>UQPV01000045.1 GCA_900543035.1 uncultured Solobacterium sp. | reverse complement strand
TTTGAATAACGGATTCATAAGGATATTCGGTTTCCTGCTCAATCGATTTAGCAATCTCGATACGACCCTTAATAACTTTATCTTGATAAATTGTATAGAAAGTTTCTGGTGTACTATCACCGCTAAAAGACAGATCAACTCGATTGCAAGTATCGTTATCAAGATAACCAGTTGGTGGGGCTACCTCGCATACTTGATAACTTGTACCAACCGGATACTTCTTTGATTTAACGGTAGCACCATTGGTAGTTAATGTTTCTAACACATTGCCGTTTAAATCTTTTAATTCAAATACGGCACCATTAAACGAAGCATCACCTTGAGGAGTATTGCCAGTTTCGACATCTTGCTTTTCAACTTGAATATCAGCATATAATAGCTCAAAGTTCACACTGAAGTTTCGTGTTGGATCTTTTCGTTTTGCCAAGTAAAGAACGGTTTGTTCACCTGGGGCACCATAGATGATATTGCACTCGTAAGATGATACATTACTTTGATATGTTGCGCTGCGATCATAATTCTCGGATGTGATTTCATAAGTAACACTATTGCCACTTACACTGGCTTTTACACCGTTACTGGAAGTGATATTGAAGTTTCCTAAAACACCTTTTGTATCAGTGACTGTGACTGGTGTATTTAACCCCATCTTGATCGTTGAGTTGTGGAATGATGGTCTACCTTGTGGTTGACTTCTTAAACGATTGATCTCATTAACTTCTGCACTTACATCCATCATCGATGAGCCATCTGGTGTATATGGGTCATACCATTTTGAAACAACTTCCCAGATCATTAGCTGTGTTGCGATATAGTAATTTGGTGTCTGATGTCCTGGATAATCATAGCCATAGTAAGATATTTCCCAAATCGCTTGTCTTTGGCTTTCGCTCAAACTGTCCCAATAGACATAGTTTTCAGGGTATTGGCCATCTTCCTTGAACAATAAACCTGGCTGAATACAAAAAACCGTATTTCCATTGATCCTTAGATGAGCAACATAAGAATAGCCAAGTTCATTTTCAAAGACTGGGATCTTGGCATATCTTTCACCGATCGATGGTGTATTGATAGAAAAGGTGCTGATACCATTTGTACTTGCTCCAAAGACTTCATCATAGGTTCCAAGCCTGATGATTTCTTCTGTTGCACCATAGTTTTCATCATCATTTTCTTCTGCAAAAACACCAATCGATGATGTGCTAAGAGAAGTGATCATAATGAACGCTGCTAAAAGTGTTTTAAGCAGCCTAGATAACTTGTCTGTCATTTCTTTCTCCTTTCATTGTTTGTGAAAATAAAAAGAACCCAAACTAGTGAGTTCCAATAAACAAGTAATGTGTAATTTGTCTTTCTTTTACCAGCTGAAAAAGAATGTGTTTGTCTTGATATCCCTTAATAGATAGTTATAGCTTAGTAGATAGAGTATAAATTAAGAGATAGATAATTAGTTATTTTTTTGAGCTAGTAAAGAATACAGCAAGTATAAGGGGTTAGAGTGTGAGAAAGGGGAAACCATAAAACCTGTCTATCTTGAATCTCGGTCACGGTTTCGTTGTAAAAACTTGTTGTAGTGTTCCAAAGCCTTGCAGACATAATCTTCTGTTTGACTTAGTGGGATGGACTTTGGAATCAGTTTTCGCACTCTGTCGCCACGAAAAACCAGTTTTTCTCTTTGATTTGGTTTTTCTTCACTCATAATTGCCTGGATAACTTCCGTTGTAAGTTTTCCTTCATCAAAAAACTTGCGCATACGAATAGCTTGATCGTGTGATGGCGTTACTTCATTCATATCGATCTCATCGACGATATCACGCTGACAATCTTCATCAAGATATGAAAGTTCGACAGCAGGGCGCATTTTAATTCGACCTTCATCAACAAATTCCAGTAGTTCTGGAACAAGATTTGTTAAACGGATATAGCGTTGAATTTGTCTAGCACTATCATTTGATTCTGAAGCTAAAATTTGGTCAGAACGTAAACCAGTTAAATCTGTGCCCACTGGGCACAGATTTTCTTTACTCGGTCTTCCAGCTTGCCTCTTCATTGCATCAAGCCTCATCTTATACGCAAACGCTTTTTCTGATGGAAGTATCTGTGACCTTTGGTAATTACTTTCGACCATTAAGATCGTTGCTTCATCTTTTGTGAGATCTACTACTTCGCATCTTAAAGTTTCAAATCCCGCTAGTTCGCAAGCTCTTTTGCGTCGATGACCAGAAATAAGTTCATACCTACCATCATCTTTTAATCGCACAGTAGCCGGAGTGATGATTCCTCTTTCTTTGATACTTTCAATAAGCTGCATCATATCTTCATCATCTTTTACCTTAAACGGATGGTCTGGGAAGTCATCGATTTGTGATAGAGGAATATCTCTAATTTTAGACAGCTTTTCTTCATCTCTTACTTCTTGCGATTTAAATAAATCATCTAGACTCGTGAGAGTGAAGTCGCTCTTTCTTCCTGTCACTTGATAGCACCTCCTTTGTAAATCCTTCGTAGGCTTTGGCTACTGCACCATTAGGTTCATAAGCGTAAATGCTTTTACCTTTTGATGACGTTTCCGCAGCTTTAATACCAGATGGAATCTTTGACTCATAGATCTTGATATGACTACCAAAATTCTGCTTCAAAGCTTCTACTGTGCTTTTGGCGAGGTTGGTTCGATTATCGACAATAGTCAGTAAAATACCATCGACTTTAAGACTAGGATTGATATACTTCTTGACTCGATTGACTGTCTGAAGTAATTGCGTCATTCCTTTGGCTGGCAGATACTGTGCTTGTACTGGGATAATCACACTATCGGCTGCCGATAATGCATTTATAGTTATCATTCCTAAGGATGGCATACAGTCAATGAGCACATAATCATACCTATGCTTAACTTCATTAAGATAAGTCTTTAATGAGATTTCTCTGCTCATTGCGTTTACCAGATTAAATTCCATAGCGGATAACTCTAAATTGGATGGAATAAGATCAACACCCTCATTATGGTGAAGAATACCAACATATGGGTCATTTCCAGTTTCTTTGATAACATCAATTAACTTAGTGGCTAGAGTAGTTTCAATACTATCTGTGTTTTGCCAACCCAAAGAAACAGTTAAATCACCCTGTGGGTCGGCATCAACTAGTAATACTTTCTTACCAGCTCTAGCTAGACCAATGCCAAGATTGACTGTTGTCGTTGTCTTACCAACACCGCCTTTTTGATTGCATATGGCAATCGTTTTGCAGTTTGACATTTTGTCCTTCTCCTTTCTACATTAGATACATAAAACTTATGTCTAATGCACTTGACCATTTCATTTCCTAAATGGTCGATGGCAATATTTGTTCCTAACTCCCCTTGCCAAGCCATAAGCTATTGGGAAATCACAAAGTAGTAAGCAGCTAACTTACATCATAGGAATCTCACCTCTGCCGGGTACTCCGCCAGCTCCGTAGAGAAGTATCATTATCATTTGGGCTGTCATTGCCAATATCAAAAGCTATTTGATAGTCATACCAGGAGTTCTCGCTTATCCTATATATCATAGGGTTATGGCGTACCTGATAAAGTAGCTAAAGTCACCCAAAATAACGTCTTTGTGACTTGTATATTCGATTTTCAAAAAACAAGTGAAGAGAAGATAAGATTAATCCCTTCACCTATTTAGACAAGCACCCCAAAAATGCACACCCAAATTTGCCTAATATTTCTTATTTTTGAGAATTTTTTACTGATTTTGAGCTTATTTATAACCTAATAGGCAGATGATATAATATGTATGATAAGGCGCGATTAAATTGGAAGTTATAAAGGAGAAACGAATATGCTGGATAAAATACCTAATGCAGAAGAAATGACTGCTTTAATCGGACAATCATTATATGATATATGGAATAAACTTTGTGCTTTAATTGATGAAAAGTATGACATGGAATGTTTATGGAACAAAGGTGGTAAAGCGTGGACTTATGAGTATAAATATCGTCGTGGCGGAAAAACGCTTTGTGCATTGTACGCAAGGGAAAACTGTGTAGGATTTATGATTATCTTAGGGAAAGATGAACAATTAAAATTTGATACAGATAGAAATAGTTATTCAAAAGAAGTGCAGAAAATTTATGATGAAACTAAAACCTATCACGACGGAAAATGGTTAATGTTTGAGCCAACAGATACAGCCTTATTTGATGATTTTGTTAAACTGCTGGGAATAAAAAGAAAACCAAACAAGAAGTGATGAATTTTTTCTTAAATGAATAAATACAAATCCGAAGTTGAAGAGCAGAAAATTAGAATTTGTAGAGGTGTATGCTATTATGAAAAAAATAAAGTTTATAATTTTAGAAATCTTATTTTTAGTTGTGATGTTATTATGTGCAACAACAACAATGAAAATTTTAGATATACTATTTAAATTAAGTTATGAAAATACTTGGCTTGTAGGATTTAAAGTAGGATTTGTTGCTTGGTTAATTTTATCATTTGTCTTGTTCATTGCTAAAATATAAAAGAAAAGTTCAAAGTAATACAAATTAGAATTTATTGAGGAGAGCTAAAAAATGAACTTGAAAGATTTGAAAAAAGATTGTGCCCAAAAGCAAAAGAAAGGTATTCATTTTATCATTGCATCAGTAGTAATATGGATTATGGTTTTAATCGTACAATTAACAGATTTACCTATATTAACAAAAAATCTATTGACATTTTGTTGCACTGCACCATTATTACCTATAGCTTTTTTAATTTCTAAAATACTAAAAATACAATTTCAAGATAAAAGTAATCCATTAAACAATTTAGGAATACTATTTTCTGCAAATCAAATGATATACCTTTTAATAGCAATGTGGATTTATCCTACATTGCCAGATAAAATGCTAATGGTTATTGCTATGATATTCGGAGCACATTTATTGCCATACAGTTGGTTATATAATTCAAAAACATATATGGTATTGTCAATAATTATTCCAATATTATCTTTGATAGTTGGTTTAAATTTTGCTAATTATACTCTTGCAATAATGATGATACTGATAGAAATAATATTTAGTGTCCTGTTATCATTTGAAAATAAGAGAATAGTAAATGATTATGTCCAATAAATTGGAAGTTATCAAGGTGGTTTTATGGAAGGAGTTGAAGGTATGAATTTCTTCGAGATAGTCCTTACATTAGCAATTTCTTTGGGGGCAGTAGTGTGGGGCGTGAATATTTATAATCAAAAGGGTACTTGGTTTCTTGCTGGATGGAATACGATGAGTAAAGAAGAAAAAGCAACATACAATGAGAAAGCAATATGTCATTTGTTTGGAAAATGTGTTGTTTTCTGCGGGATAGGAGCATTTCTTTTATTATACGGCAGCTTTAATCACAATGATTTTGTTTTGTGTGTTGGACTTGGGATAATTGCAATAATGGTTATTCTTACAATTATAATACCTAAGATAAATCCAAAAAAATACCGTCAATACAAATCCTAATTTATATAATTCTTATACATACCCATCGCACATTTCTCGCTCTTTTTCGTATTAACTATAATGAAAGTGTAAAGGAGTGGTGAAGATGTTTTTCAACAAAAAATATCACTTGAACCTGAATAAGAATGAATACGATCTAATCTTCCATTGTTTGATCGATTTAAAGAACAATCTAATCAGGCAAGGAAGATATACCGATGCCGTTGATGATATCCTCATCAAATTTCTTAAATGTAAAAAAGTAACTTTTAAATAAAAATGTCCTCTGTCTTGAAGATGCCAACTACTTCAATTCAGAGGATTTTTTATGTATAGATCTAGTGTAAAGTGCACCAAAAAAAGAACCTCTGCATACAATACAGAAGCTCAATTTTATAATCAAAATTTGTCTTTAACTTGCAAGCCTACTGGCACAATCGCACTTGTATCAGAAGACCTTTTTTAGTCATCGTGTATCAAAAGTGTATCAAAATCACTTTACCAAAAAGTCGACGCTTCACAAATACCGATAAATAAAGGCTTTTTGACGACTTCCAAACCGACTACTACTATTCGAACTCTATCGTTCCCGGCGGCTTTGAGGTGATGTCGTACACTACTCTATTAACATGGGGCACCTCGTTGACGATGCGGTTGGAGATGATATCGAGCACATCGTATGGGATCTTTGCCCAGTCTGCGGTCATGCCGTCGATCGAGGTCACGGCGCGGATGGCTACGGCGTAGTCATATGTCCGCTGATCGCCCATGACGCCGACGGAACGCATGTTGGTCAGGCAGGTGAAGTACTGCCAGATCTCTTTCTGCAAGCCGGCCTTGGCGATCTCCTCGCGCAGGATGGCATCGGATTCTCTGACGATGTGCAGCTTCTCTTCGGTAATATCGCCCAGGATGCGGATACCGAGTCCCGGTCCGGGGAACGGCTGTCTCCATACCATTTCTTCCGGCAGGCCCAGCTCGATGCCCAGCGCGCGCACTTCGTCCTTGAACAGCGTGTTCAACGGCTCGATGAGCTGGAACTGCATATCTTCCGGCAGGCCGCCGACATTGTGATGCGACTTGATCGTCTGCGCGGTCTTCGTGCCGCTTTCGATGACATCGGTATACAGCGTGCCCTGTGCCAGCCACTTGATATCCTCGCCCACGACGAGCTTCTTGACTTCCTCATCGAACGTATAGACGAATTCGTTGCCGATGATCTTACGTTTCTTTTCCGGATCGCTGACGCCGGCCAGCTTGCTCAAGAAACGGTCCTTGGCATCGATCTTCGTCAGGTTGATCTTCATGTTCTTGCCGAACATCTCGACGACGCTTTCCGCCTCACCCTTGCGCAGCAGGCCGTGATCGATGAACATGCAGTACAGCTGCGGGCCGATGGCCTTATGCAGCAATGCCGCCACGACGCTGGAATCCACGCCGCCGGACAATGCCAGCAGCACCTTGTCATCCTTCACCTGCGCACGGATCTTCTCGACCTGCGTGTCGATGAAATCATGCATGGACCAGTTGGCTTCAGCCTGACAGATCTCAAACACGAAGTTTTTCAGGATGTCATTGCCATATACGGAATGACGCACTTCCGGATGGAACTGCAGCGTATAGATCTTCTTTTCGTCATTGGCGCTGGCCGCAAACGCGCAAGTGTCGCTGCTGGCGACCGCGTGGAAACCTTCAGCCAGCTTCGATACCTGATCGCCGTGAGACATCCATACGATCTGCTCCTGCGGCAGGTCTTTGAACAGCGGGCAGTTCGTATCTGCCTTGATCTGCGTGCGTCCGTATTCCTTGGACTCACAGCTCTTGACAGCGCCGCCGTTCATGAAATGCGTCATCTGCATGCCATAGCAGATGCCCAGGATCGGGATGCCGGATGTAAAGATCGCCGGATCACACTTGAACGAATCCTCATCATAGACACTGTTCGGCCCTCCGCTGAAGATGATGCCCTTGACGTCGCCGAGCGCCTCGATTTCCTGCAGCGTCATCGTATGTGAATGAAGCTCGGAATAAACGTGAAATTCACGGATCCGGCGCGCGATCAGCTGGTTGTACTGACTGCCGAAATCCAGAACGATAATTTTATCTGCCATGTCAACACTCCTTTTTATATCCCCATTATCATAACATAAAACCATATTCCTGAAAATGATTACCACGCCTTTTGGCGAAGAAAAAGGCCCTTCCGCAGAAGAGCCTCCAACCTAGGCAAAGGTGACCCAGAAATAAATCAGGAAGATCACATCGAGCACCCAGACGGTCGGATGGATATCCTTGGTCTTGCCGGCGCCGATCATGCCGATCGTATAGACGATGAAGCCAAACGCGATACCATTGGAGATGGAATAGCCCAGCACCATGACGATGATGGTCACAAAGGCTGCGGCAGCGATCATCATATCTTCCCAGTCGATCGACTTCAGCTGCTGCGCCATCATGACGCCGACCACGACCAGTGCCGGTGCGGTGACCGCATTGGTGACCGCGCTCAGGATCAGCGGTGAGATCAGGATGGACAGCAGGAAGAGCACGCCGGTCGTCACGGCCGTCAGACCTGTGCGTCCGCCAACCCCGACACCAGAGCTGGACTCGACGAAGGAAGTGACCGTAGAAGTACCGACAGCGGCGCCGAACACCGTGCCGATGGCGTCAGCCAGCAGCGCGCGCTCTGCGTTCTTCAGCTCACCAGTCTGCGGATTGACCAGGCCGATCTTGCTGCCGATGGCCACCAGCGTACCAGCCGTATCAAAGAAATCGACGAATAAGAACGAGAAGATCATCACCAAGCTCTTGGCCGGATCCGCGAACAGCTCGCCGAATCCGTTCATGAATGCGCCTGCGCCCTCCATGTGGAAGTTCGTGGTGATGAATGAACCATCCGGCAGCGAAGGCATGCCCTCGATGTGGAACACAGCGCCGGCAACGATGCCGATCAGTGCGGTGATGACCATGCCGACGAATACGGCAGCCGGCACCTTGCGGATGACCAGCAGCAGCGTGATCAGGATGCCGAACAGTGCCAGCAGCACCGTCGGATCTGAAAAATTACCGATGGCCACGAACGTGGATTCATTGGCCACGACGATGCCGGCGTTCTTCAGGCCGACAAACGCGATGAAGAAGCCGATGCCGGCGCCGATCGCAAGCTTCATCTGCACCGGAATGGCATTGATGATCATCTTACGCACCCCGGTCACGCTGATCAGGATGAAGATGACGCCGGAGATGAATACGCCGGCCAATGCAGCGGACCAGGAATAGCCCATCTGCCCGCACACCGTATACGCAAACAGCGCGTTGACGCCCATGCCGGCAGCCAATGCGACTGGATAGTTGGCGAGCAAGCCCATGATCACGCTGGCCACGGCCGCGGACAGTGCTGTCGCAAGGAATACGGAAGAGACATCCATTCCGGCATCGCCCAATACGCTCGGATTGACACCCAGGATGTACGCCATCGCAAGGAAAGTCGTCAGACCGGCAATGAGCTCCGTCCTCACTGAGGTCTTGTTTTCCTTCAGGTGAAACAGTTTTTCCAACATAATCTTACCTCTTCTTTCTTCGCCCTTTCTTTCCATAAAAAAAGACTTTTCCATAATAACAAAAAAAGTCTTTTTTTACAAGCATTCAATATTTCAGATACCGTGTGATCAGGCACTGTGTGCCATCATCCGCATGCCCTTCTTCTGCCAGCTGTTCAAAGTTGTCCAGCACGGTCTGCAGCACATTGAGCTGCAGGCCGTCTTCCTTTGCTTCCGCATCGGCCAGGCGCATGTCCTTGATGAAATGTTTGACGAAGAAGCCCGGGGCAAAGTCATGCCGCACCATCTTCGGGCCGAGCAGCTCAAGCTGCCTTGATCCGGCGGCGCCTGCCTTCAGGTCGTCGATCATCTCCTGCGGATCCATTCCCTGCTTCTGGATATAGGCTGCCGCCTCGCTGACCCCGCTGAGCGCGCCGGCGATCATGATCTGATTGGCGAGCTTCATGTGCTGACCGCATCCGGCTTCTCCGCAATGATGGATGTGCCGGCCCATCGCTTCAAACAGCGGCCATGCGGCCTTTGCGTCTTCTTCCCTGCCGCCGATGAGGATGGTGAGCGTGCCCTCTCTGGCACCGGCATCACCGCCGGTCACCGGCGCATCGAGCACCCGCAGGTCCTTCTCCCTGCCCAGCTGTGCCAGCTCCTGCGCCAGCTTCGGCGAAGAAGTCGTCATATCGATGAGCAGCTGTCCCTCGCGCGCATGAGCGAAGATCCCGCCTTCGTCCATATACACTTCGCGCACATCATCGGGGAAGCCGACCATGGTGATCACCACATCGCAGGCGCGCACGCATGACGCGATGGAATCATGCAGGATCGCACCTTCCGCCACGATATCCTGCACCTTCTGCGGATGTCTGGCATACAGGTGCAGTTCAAAGCCATGCTTCATCAGATTGCGGCCCATGGCCTTGCCCATGATGCCGGCGCCGATCCAGCCGACGCGCGTCACTCTTCTTCTCCTTCGCGCAGCGGTTTCAGGTACGCGCTGGCGCTGCGGTTCATTTCCCTGGAAAACTCACTTTCATATTTCCGCTTCCAGAATGCCTTCACCTGTGCCTCAACATCATTGATCGGGGCACCGTTTCGCTGAGCGCGCTCCTCATAGAAGAAGCGATGCTCTTCCGGGCTCATCGTTTGATACGCGTTCTGGTGCACGATGTAGTCACGGTGGAAACGGGCCGGCTTGCGGCGTTCTCGCTGCTGCGCGGTCGGATAGCCGAAGACGAGCATGCATGCCGGCATCACTTCATCCGGCAGCTGAAGCAGCTGCTTGACCGTTTCGTGCTGCTCGATGATATCGCCGATATAGCAGCTGCCGATGCCGAATGACCAGGCGGCGCACACCATATTCTGCGCGGCGATGTTGGCATCGCTCAGCGCCAGCCACATGTCGCCGACGCCAGGACGGCGCGCCGCACAGCCGGCTGCCGCATACAGGTCGAGCCAGCGGCGGTGATCCGCCACGAAGACGACGGCCAGCTGCGCCTTCGTGATCCACTGCTGATGATCGCAGGTCTCTGCCAGCTGTGCAAGCAGCTGCGGATCCGTGATCTCGATGATGCTGTAAAGCATCTGGTTGCCTGCGGTCGGCGCTTCGAATGCCGCCGTATACAGCTGTTCCTTGATCTCCTCGCTGATCGTTCGTTCTTCAAACACACGCACGCTCTTGCGTGCCTTCAATTCATCTATCGTGCTCATTTTTTCCGGCTCCTTTCTGTGTGATGACCGCTTCGATCTCCGCCTGCTTCAGCTGAGCAAACGGGATCAGTGGGGATGGGGATCCCGCATGATCGATGAGGGCCTTCTCCAGCCAGGCCACATCATGCCAGCATCCCAGCTTGAATCCGCATTTCTTCAGCACGCCTGCCGGCGTGAAGCCCAGCTTTTCATGAAAGCGCAAGCTTTTGCGGTTGTCCGCCGTGATCAAGGCATAGACCTTATGCACCTGCTGCCGCTTCAGCAGCGCCATCAGCGTCTCATACAGCGGGCGCGCCATGCCATGGTGATCGTGATCCATCTTGAAGTAGATGGCCAGATCTGCGACCCAGTCATACGCTGCGCGCGCAAATGCCCGGGAAGCATAGGCGTAGCCGACGATCATCCCCTGATCATCCTCCGCCACGAGCCATGGATAAACGGCCGTGATCCCCAAGAACCTCTCCTGAAACGTCTGCACATCCGGCGCAGCGGTCTCAAACGTCACTGCGCTTTGTTCGACATACGGGCGGTAGATCGCCGCGATGGCCGGCACATCTTCCAGCCTGGCAATACGGATCTTCATGTTCTCCCCTCATTTCCTACGTGCAGATTATATCACAGACCATAGAAAAATGCCGGCTATTTTTCTGCCGGCATCGTTTGACGCATGATGACTTTCTTTGGCTTCACCTGCGGATTGCGGTCGAGATAACGGTTGACCAGATGCGCGATGATGCTCGCCAGGATGAAGCCGGCGATCACGATGATCACGATATACCCCGCCAGCGTCACGTTCATCTCAGCCAGCTGCAGCCAGTCATAGAACAGCAGCGAAGCCAGGATGAAGCCGATGACATCGAGCACGAGCACGAGCGCGCGATACCAGTTCAGCGGGCTGTAGATACGGTAGATCATATGAATAGAGAGCAGTGACGTCGAGAAATATAAGATGGTGAAGACTTCGTGCTGATTCAGCCCTGCCTGTGTTCCGATCAGATGCACAGCGATGACGGCCATGACGATGGCCAGCGCGTTGGGCAGCGAATAGCGCAGGGCATGCCGCCCGATCGATTCCTTCTGCCGCTCGATGTTGCGCTCGAACAAGATCATGAACGAAGGGAATCCAGCCACGAAGTTATCCAGCAGCGTCATCTGAAAGGGGATGAACGGATAAGGGATATTGAGGACGAGGATGATCAGGGAGATCAAGATCGTATAGATGGTCTTCAGATAATACATGGAAGCAGACCGCGTCACATTGTTCGTATCCAGCCGGCCTTCCTTGACCACCTCTGCCAGCGTGCTGAGCTCGCCGTTGATGACGACGAACTGTGAGATCTGCTTGGCAGCGTCTGAGCCATTGCCCATGGCGATGGATACATCCGCATCCTTGAGCGCCAGCACATCGTTCACGCCGTCTCCGGTCATGGCCACTTTATGCCCGCGCTGCTGCAAGGTGAGGATCATCTTGTGCTTCTGCTGAGGGGAAGCGCGGCCGATCACCGAGTGATTCAGGATGGCTTCTTCGATCTCCTCATCGCTTTGCAGCAGCGAGGCATCTACGCAATGCTGCGCCCCGCGCACACCAGCCTGCCGGGCCAGCGCGCTGACCGTCTTAGGATTGTCGCCGGAGATGATCTTGATGTCCACCTCATTTTCCTGGAAGAACCGGATGCACTCGGCAGCGTCTTCCCGCAGCGGATCGCTGATGATGATCGCAGCGATCGGTTCTGCCTCGCTCAGCCTGTCCTGAAAGCCCGCAAACTCCCCGGCCAGCGCCGCCAGCAGCACCCTTGCGCCATCTGCCCGGGCAGACTCGATCTCTTCATCAAACACAAGATCCGGACGGATGAACTCCGGAGCGCCCAGCACCAGCGTGCCCAGCCCATTCAGCTCAAGCGCGCTCCATTTGCGCGCCGAAGAAAAGGAGACCCGTTCGCCGCAGGCATAAACGGCATCCCCCTTGAAATGATCCGCCATCGTCAGGAAGGTGGCGTTGCTGTCTAAGCTGCCGCGGATGAAGGAGATCATGATGTCCTGCACCTCCTGCTCGCTATGCCCGTTCAGCGGCTTGACCTTCTGCACCTCCATCTTGCCCTGCGTCAGCGTGCCGGTCTTGTCCAGACACAGCGTATCGGCCAGCGACAGCGTCTCGATGCTGAACATCTCCTGCACGACGACATTCTTATGGCCCAGGCGCACGACGCTGGCCATCATGGAGATGCTGGCTAACAGCACCAGCCCGACCGGCAGCATGCCCAACAGTGCCGTGGACGTGTTGACCACCGTCGTCTCGATGGGCTGCTCCCGCAGCACCAGCGCCTCAAACAGCATCAGCGCGCTCAGCGGCACGACCAGAAAGCTCGTCATCCTGGTCACCCGGCTGAACACCCGCACCATCTCAGAAGTGACCGGCTTACGCTTGCGTGCCTCATTGGCGATGCAGGCGGCGTAATTGTCCGCGCCGACATGCTCCACCCGGGCATGACATGCGCCGGAAAGCAGGAAGCTGCCGGAAAGCAGATGATCTCCCGGCTGTTTGAGCACCGGATCCGCCTCACCGGAAAGCAGCGACTCATCGACCTCGACCGGCGTGTCCAGCACGACGCAGTCAGAAGCGATCTGCATGCCGCTCTTCAGATAGATGACATCATCGAGCACGATCTCCTCATTGCGGATCTCCTGCTTTTCCCCCTCGCGCACGACCATGGTCTTCGGCGAGATGATCAAATTCAGCTTGGCCACCATGTTGCGCGACTTGATTTCCTGATAGATCCGCAGAAACGCATTGGAGCTGACGATGACGACGAAAAACAGGCTCGTCCATGCCTTGACCGCCACCAATGCCAGCGCAATGCAGAAATTGTATGCATTAAACAGATTGAATGTATGTTCAACGATGATCTGGCGATAGCTCTTCACGACTGGTTTGGGAGAGAGATTGACCTTCCCTTCCCGGATGCGTGATTCCACCTGCTCTTTTGTCAGTCCTCTGATTTCTTCCATGCCCTCACCCCGCGTGTGTCTCATCATATCATAATATCCGGAAAATTCATTTATTCTTACAGAAATTTAACATTCCATGAACATCCTGCATTTCCGGCATCATCAATTATCATAACTGCCCGCAGTTGAAAAAAGATTCATGCCCGCTCAATTTCTGGAAAATCATAAAAAGAAGAACCGCAGTCTCGCGATTCTTACCAAATTACTGCAGCGGCAGTCCGGCATCGGCGCTGATGCCGAGATCCGCACGTCTGCCATGCTGATAAGCGATGGTGCCGGCCACAGCGATCATGGCGGCGTTGTCGGTGCAGCAGGACAGCGGCGGGATGGTGAACTGAATGTCCGGATAGCGCGGCGCGATCTCCTCGCTGATCAAGGCGCGCAGCCTGGAATTGGCCGCCACACCGCCTGCCGCGACAAAATGGCGGATGCCTTCCACATGATCAAGGGCATATCTGACACGCTGCAGCAATGCCTCCAGCGCCGTTTCCTGGAAGCTGCAAGCCAGATCCGCCGGAACGAACGTCTCATTTTTCCGCTCGCAGCGGCTGATGAACTGCAGCACGCTGCTCTTGAGCCCGCTGAACGAGAAATCCATCGGATTCTCCGTCTTCGGCTTTGCCAGCGCATAGACCGGATGACCTTCCTTGGCCAGCTTATCGATCTGTGGGCCGCCCGGATACGGCAGTCCCATGACCCTGGCCACCTTGTCAAACGCTTCCCCGATGGCATCATCCTGCGTTTCTCCCAGCACCGTAAAGCTGTTTTCATCCTTCAGATAGACCAGCTCGGTATGTCCGCCGGAAACGACCAGCGCAAGCAATGGGAAATGCAGGTCGGTGATGAGCGCGTTGGCGAAGATATGCCCGGCGATATGATGCACCGGCACCAGCGGCTTGTGATAGGCCCAGGCCAGCGTCTTGGCCGCATGCACGCCGACATGCAGGCAGCCGATCAGCCCCGGCCCCTGCGTCACGGCGATCGCATCGACATCCGCTACGCTGAGATCCGCCTGTTTGAGCGCCTCTTCGATCACCATGGAGATGTTTTCCACATGGATGCGGCTGGCCACTTCCGGAATGACGCCGCCAAATTCCTTATGGACATCGATCTGCGTCGCCACGACGCTGGAAAGGATCTCTTTTCTGTTCTTCACGATCGCGACTGCGGTCTCATCGCAGCTGCTCTCGATCCCAAGCACGATGATATCTTTCATTCTTCTATACCTCCTGCGGCACACGCGTATACGAACGCGTCTTCCCCGTTATCCTGATAATAATTTTTCCTGCACCCGCTGCGCACGAAGCCAAATGCTTCATACATGGCGATGGCGGGCTGATTGCTGACGCGCACTTCCAGCGTGATGAACGCGCAGCCTTCTTTTGCGGCGTCGCTCATCAGCCTGTTCAGCAGTGTCCTGCCATATCCTTTTCTGCGCTGATCGGGAGAAACGGCGATGCGGCAGAGCTGACATGTCTCAAATATGGTCCAATAGATCATGCTCCCCACGATCTCTCCCGCTTCTTCCAGCACCAGGGCATGCGAAAAGGCATTCTCTTCCAGCTCATAGCGCAGCTGTTCCTCATTCCAGCTTGATCTGAAGCAGCGCTGTTCCAGCGCCTCCACTGCCTGCAGATCATCCATGCTCATCTGCCGGATCATTATTTTGTCCCGGTCCGGTACGCGCTTTGATCCTTCAGATACGCCGGGGTCAGCGTATGCACGTTCTCCACGCGGCGATAGCACGGACGCAGCGCGATGAAATTATCCAGATAATCTGAAGGAAGCGCCTCGCGGCCGATCAGCTGCGCATCGCCATAGACATGAAGATCACCTTGCGCAGCGAGCTGTTCGATCTCCTCGAGCGTCATGACGCACGGCGCCTTCAAAAAGCGCCCTTCCTCCAGGATGCCGACATAGGCCCGGCGGCTTCTGGCATCCATCAATACCAACGCATTCGGATCCAGCCCGGCATACAGCTGCAGCGTGCTGATGGCATAAAGCGGGATGTTCAGGCGGGTGCACAGCACCTTGGCCACCGTCATCGCGATGCGCACGCCGGTATAGCTGCCCGGACCATCCGTAATGACGACCTCATCCAGATCCGTGCTGTCCCAGCCGGCCTTTTCCATGCATTCGATGATGGCCGGAAACAGATCCTCGCTCTGCCGTTTCCACGCTTCCCTGGCGATGCCGCAGATCATGCGGTCATTTTCATACAGGGCCACGATCAGGTTCTTATGCGCCGTGTCCATACACAATGTCTTCATGCCAGTCCCTCCAATATCTCCTCATACTGCGCGCCGATTGCCTTCAGGGTAAAGAAGCGCTGTTCATCGCCCTCGCCATGCGCGATCGCGATCTCCAGACGTTCTTGCGGCAGCTCGTCCGCGATGAAATCTGACCATTCGATCACGCAGATGCCTTCGTCGAAGCACTCTTCAAATCCCAGATCCTGCGTGATCCCTTCCAGACGGTACGCGTCGATGTGGAACAGCGTCCCGCCATCTGCCATGTGATAGCTCTTCTGAATGGTGAACGTCGGCGAATTGATGGTCTCTGTGACTCCCAGCGCCTTGCCCAGCGCTTTGGTGAATGTCGTCTTTCCCGCGCCCAGATCGCCGCTCAGCGTGATCAGCGCGTGTCTGCCTTTCAATAACGCGGCCAGCCGCTGTGCCAGCCTGGCCGTATCCTGCAGCGTCCGAATCTCAATCTTCATCGTCTATTTCCTCATTTCTCTTGATCATCTCGCGTTTTCTGACCTGATATGCGCTGTGCGCAAACCGATACAGCACCTTGTTGACCGGCAGGTCGAACTCTCCGATGAACTCATTGATATATGGCGCGAAATTCGCCTTGAACTTCGTCAGGCCATCGCTCAGATCGCCTTCTACGCCGCCCATATTGGCATATCTGCATCCGCGCGCAAACGCATGCTTCATGATCTCCGTATAGAGATAATACTGCGGCATGAACTTCTTGAAGCGATCGTTCATCCCCGCATAAAGCATCTCCAGCGTATCGCCCATCCGGATGGACAGCACGCCGGCGATGACGGTCTTCTGCGGATATTCCTGCGCAAACTGCTCAAATTCGCTGATGTCGCACTCCAGCGCGCGGTGGATGTCATCCAGCCGGCGTTTCTTCTTCGGCGCGCCATCGCCAAGAGAAGCCAGCTCCTCGTCATTCTGCTGTTTTTCCGCATACAGCCTGTTCAGCGTCTGCGGGATGTCCACTTCCGCCAGAAAGAGATAACAGTCATCCCCATATATGTCCATCAGCTGCTGGAAATATTCCTGATTGCGCAGGCTGACATGCTTCCTTTTTTCCGTCAGGGCGACCACATCGCTGAATGCCTGGATCTGCTCTTTTCCAGCGCGTACGACGCGCACATCTCTTTTCACCGCATCCTTGATCAAACGGCGCGTATGCCGGGGAAGCGACGCCTCAAAGTCCTCGCAGGCGTAGACATTGGCCTGATAACGCGGCTGTATGCTTTCCTCGATATATGTCGTGAAGCCCTGGTGGATCGCGCCGGCCTTCTTCATATTGTCTAAGATCAGCGGGATGTCCTCGCCGATCGGCCCATCTCCCTCCTCGATCCGATAATCCTTATAATGGATCCCCGGATCCATCTTAATGAAGAGACAGTGATATCGTTTGGCCCAGCGCTTCAGCGCAGACATGAAAAAGCAGACCAGCTGCTCATCCGTATGATCCATGATCGGCCCCCGCGGGATGTACATCATCGTAAAATGGAGCGGAAGCCGCTTGATCAGCACCATGGCCGATGCCTTGAGCCCCTCTTCATCCTCCACGCCTACGATCGCATGATCCCAGTTCTCTTTCACCTTGGCCCAGTCAGAAGACTGCAGCAGGTTGCACAGCGGGCTCTGTCGGACAAACGCATCATGTCGTTCAGGCGCTACATTCTCATTGAATGTATACATTTCGATCTCTCCTTCAATCTTTACCGTCTGATCATATGTTTCAGCTTCTGAAGCCGCTGATAATTCTTATATGCCCTCGCGTGGATCGGCATGATGAAATCGCCAAGCAGCTCCACTACGTCGGCATGGAAGCCGCGCTTGAAGTCAAAGACCCCATAACCGTCTTCGTCTTTTTCAAACAAACCGCTGATGCCATAGAAATTATATCGATCATATCCCTGATGAAGCGTCATGCGGATCAGCTCCCATTGCAGGGCATAGGGTCCCTTGAACTTCTTGTATTGATCATTGGATCCGCTGGTCAGATAGATGACCTCTTTTCCATAAAACAGGAACAATGCCGCGGCAAGCGGAACGATGCTGCCGCACTCTTCCCGCAGCTTCACCGCCTCATCCTCACGCTTTTTCAGCGCCTCCAGATGAGACTGCGCGCTCTTCAGGCGGTTCGTGCTGTTCTTGGAATGCGGATTCTCCCGCAGCCCTTCCTGCGCGGTCTCCACGTTTTGTTCTTCCTTCTGCTGTTCTGCATGGATCCGCGCCATGTAATCGTCCAGATCAAGATAAGATAAGTATGCCTTCGCATGATCGCCGAAGGTCTTCAGCTGCTGCTGATAATAAGAGAGCGGCAGATATTCGAACCCGCGCCGTTCCCCGGTGCGGTTGACGATGTCATACAGGATATCCAGCTCATCATAGGCCAGCTCCCGCACACGGATGCCGTTCTTGATGGTGTTCTTGACATTCTGACGCGTCTGCGCGTTCATCTGCTTGAGGAGCTGTTCCTCATCTTTTCCCTGCACATCCAGCACGGACATCCAGCGGCACTGATTGGCCATGTCATATCCTCGGGTAAACCCCTGGTGTTCAAATCCGCATGCCTGCAGATCGTCTACGATCTTCTGATTGCAGAAGCCGCCTTCCACCACATGGCCGTCCTGGTCATGTTCCTGATATGGCACATATGGATCGATCTTCAGATACAGGCCGTTGCGTTCTTTCGCGAACTGCTTGACGCCTGCGCACATCGCCTGCAGCAGTGCGCTGTCCGTATAGTCCAGCAAAAAGCCTCTGGGCGCGTAGAAATACTGATAGCTGCCATGCAGCTTCGTATAGACCAGCAGCGTCGCTGCCGCCAGCTCACTGTCACGGCGGATGCCGACATAGCAGACATTCCATCCGCGCAGGGCGAATTTTCTTCCAGAATAGATGGAATTCAGAAAGTTCGCATACGGATGCACTGATGCAAACGCATCATATTCACTCTCGCTCAGTTCAATCAGCGTTGAAAGAGCCATCTTTATCACCTTCCCGAAAGTCCGGACTGCCGCACATCGGCGGCGGCCGCAAAGACTGTATAATAGTATACCACAATTCCTACCAAAAGTTCCTTCAAAGATATGCAAAGCGCTGACGGCGCGCAAAAACAGATTTCAATTTTTTCCTTTTGTGCTATACTTGTTTCTGAACGTGCAAAGGAGTGTTTCACATGGAATTCACCACATTGAGCGAACAGGAATTCGCCGCCTTCGCGGATACCCATCCGCTGCGCAGCTTCTGGCAGACCCCGCAGATGGCGCATGTCAGAGAAAAACGCGGCTTTCATACCGAATATGTCGGCGTCAAGGATGAGGGAAAGATCATCGCTGCCGCCATGCTCAGCGAGCTGAAGGTCTTTCTGGGCTATACCCTGGTGCAGGCACTGCGCGGCTTCTTGATCGATTATGAAGACAGCGAGCTGCTCGATTTCTTCCATCATGAGCTCATCCGTTTTCTGAAAGCGCGCAAGTGCATGATCTTGAAGATCGACCCTTATTATCCTTATGTCCAGCGCGATCTGAACGGAGAGCGCGTAGCAGGCGGTTTCGACCACAGCGATGTGGTGGAGCACCTCAAGCGCCTCGGCTATCATCATCTCGGCTTCACCCGCGGCATCGACCTGGATTATGAACCCAGATGGATCTATACCGTCCCTTATCGCGGCATGAGCGCAGATGAGCTGCTGAAGAGCTTTGAACGCAAGACCGTCCGCAGCATCCGCAAGGCAGAGAAATACCATGTGAGCGTCAGAGAGCTGAAAGCAGACCAGATCGACCTCTTCATCAAAGTGATGGAGCATACCGAGGACCGCCGCGGCTTCGAAGGACGCAGCAAAGAATACTATGAGCAGCTGTATCAGGAATTCGCCCCCAAGGGATACATCAAGTTCCTCTATGCGGAATTAAAGGTCGACGACTATATCGCTGATCTTGAGCATGACCTCAGCCAGGAGCGAAAGACAGAGGCTGACTGCCTGAAGAAGCTGGAAGTCAACGAAAAGAGCCACAAGATCCGCACCCGCCTGGATCTTGCCCAGGAACAGATCAGACAGCTCGAAGAGAAGATCCGCGAAGCACAGGAGCTCAAGCGGACAGACGGCGAAGTGCTCGTCCTCTCCAGCGGCGTCTGGTTCACCTACGGCCGCGAGTCGCTCTGCCTGCTCAGCGGCGTGTACGACAAATACATGAAATTCGCTTCTCCCTATGCCATGCACTGGAAGATGATGCAGGAAGGCATCGCCAAAGGACAGGAACGCTACAACCTGTACGGCACCAGCGGGATCTTTGACCCGGATGCCCCAGATTACGGCGTCTATCTGTTCAAGAAAGGATTCCAGGGCGAGATCGAAGAACTGGTCGGTGATTTCCATTATGTGATCCACCCGACGATCAATCACATATACGATACCCTGCGCGGCATCAAGCACAAGCTGCGCGGATGATCACGATCCAAGAGGCCATGCACAAACCGGCCTCTTTTCTTCTCCATATCGTAAAATAAAAAAACACGCTGATATCAGCGTGTCCTTTTTATCATGGTGGAGCGTAGGAGGATCGAACTCCTGACCCCCTGCGTGCAAAACAGGTGCTCTCCCAGCTGAGCTAACACCCC
>UQPV01000044.1 GCA_900543035.1 uncultured Solobacterium sp. | reverse complement strand
CTGGATGTGCTGTTCACTTCGGAAAAGGAAGTGGCAGAGCGAAAGCGGATCTTAGAAGAGGAGTTTCACATTCCGATAAACGATAACATAGAAAAGGAGATGGATCATATGTGCAACTTAAGCAAGGGCGTTGAAAACCGCGGCATTCGCAAAGGCATTGCTCAAGGCCACGAGGAAGAACGCCTCAATTCGATCAAAAGTCTGATGGAAACCTTGAACCTGACGATAGATCAGGCCATGCAGGCATTGAAGATTCCGAGCAGTGAACGAGAAAAATATGCACAGATGCTGAAATAACAGCAGATTGATGCCTGAGCAGGCAAATCGGCGTTTGCTTGCTCACGACCGTTTATCCATCCGATCTTCTCTGCATGGATCAAGCCAAAGGATGGAAAAAGGCACAGGATGATGCAACAAAAAGCCTGAACAGAACACAAGCGGTCTGTTCAGGCTTTTTTCATGAATCACGATCTGTATCTGACTGTTCAGCTGTCCGCGCAATTGTCGCTCATCGGCATAGCTGATCGGCGTATTCGCTGAGGATCTGATCAAATTCATCATAAGTGGATATTCTGGCCAGACGATCTTTGACGGGATGGCTGCCTGGCAGTCCCTTGATGTACCAGGTGGCATGGCCGCGCATTTCCTTCATGCCGATGTTCTCGCCTTTGAGCGCGCACAGGCGCCGGGCATGCTCGCGCGCGATCTTGAAGCGCTCTTCCACGGGGACCGGCGGCAGCTGCTCTCCTGTCTTCAGCATATGCGCGCACTGAGCGATGAGCCAGGGATCGCCGAGCACACCGCGGCCGATGGCGACGGCATCGCAGCCGGTCTCTTGAAACATCCTCTGCATATCTTCCACGCTGCGTACATCGCCATTGCCGATGACCGGAATGCTTACTGCCTGTTTGACTTGCCGGATGATGTCCCAGTCGGCCTTTCCTTCATACATCTGTGCCCTCGTGCGTCCGTGTACGCAGATGGCGGAAGCTCCGGCCTGCTCCATCCGTCTGGCCATGTCCACCGCGTTGATGTGCGCGCTGTCAAAGCCGGCGCGGATCTTGACCGTCACCGGTTTGTCCACCGCTTCGACGATAGATGCCACCAGCTGCTGCGCATGCTCAGGTTCCTTCATCAGTGCGCTGCCGGCATGCGACTTGATGACCTTGTTCACCGGACAGCCCATGTTGATGTCGATGATGTCACAGGCGCTGTGCTTGTCCAGCAGTTTGGCTGCGTAGACCATCGTATCGATATCATGGCCGAAGATCTGCATGCTGACGGGATGCTCATCCTCCATGACCTGGGTCATGTGCACCGTGCGCGCGTTATCATAATACAGCGCCTTGTCCGAGACCATCTCAGCACAGACGAGCCCGGCGCCGAAGCGGCGGCAGATCCCCCGAAACGCGATATTGGAGACGCCGGCCATCGGCGCGATCACCAGGCGGTTATCCAGCCTGACGCTGCCGATCTGCCATTCAGTCGCGCGCATAGGTCTCGATGAATCTTTCCAGGTCGCGCAATTCTTCTTCACTGAAGTGATAGCGCTCATTGCAGAAATTGCAGGTGATCTCACAGCCATGGTCTTCTTCGATCATCTTCATCCGCTCTTCCTTGCTCAGCGTCGTCAGCACCCGCTTCATGGTCGCCTTTGAGCAATGGCACTTGAAGCAGATATCCTGAGAAGAGAGGATCTTCACATCGTCGAACATCTCATGGAGGATATCCTCCAGAGAGTCTTTATCCCGGATCAGGGTGGACATCGGCTGCAGCTTGCTGAGCACTTCCTCACATTTGCGGATATCCTCTTCGGTCGCGTCCGGCATCATCTGCACGATCAGGCCGCCGGCAGAGATGATATGGTTATCGGTGTCGACGAGCACGCCGACACTGACGGCGGACGGGGTCTGCTCGCTGACGGTGAAATAATACGCAAAATCATCGCCGATCTCTCCGCTTTGCAGTTCTACGGTACCGGACCAGTTTTCCTTCATGCCCAGATCCTTGATGACCTCCAATGTGCCTTCTTTGCCGACTGCGATGCCCACGGCCAGCTTTCCGGTATCGTTGTATTGATAATGCACATGAGGGTTGGAAACGAAGCCGCGCACATGGCCGTCGCTGTAAGCATCGACGAGCACCGTTCCGATCGGACCGCCGCCGTTGATGCGGATGGTCAGCTGCTCTTTGTCGCTCTTGAGCATGCTGCCCATCATGGAGCCTACGCTCAGCGTCCTGCCCAGCGTGGCAGAAGCAGTCGGCCACAGGTCGAAGCGCTGCCGTGCCTCCTCCACCAGGTTCGTGGAAGAACAGATGTATACCCGCACATGCTCATGGCATGCGACGGCCTTCAACAGATAATCTTTCATTTTGCATTCCTCCCCGGCGCATCTGCGCCATGATAGTAAGAAAGAGATAATCGCGTGATTATCTCTTGGTCAGTTCTTTCAGCGCAGCTTCCATCTCTTCATCCGTGACGTCCTGCTGCGGTTCATTGTCGTCCGCTTTCGGCGCTTCTTCATCCTTGGCAGAGCCCTCTGCATCATCTGCGTTCGTCTCTGTTTCCGCTTCTGCCGCTGCTTCCGCCTCCTGTGCCGCCTTGGCCGCCTCTTCCTGCGGAGAGGTCATGGTGCCATACTGCACGAGGTTCTGGATCTGTTCCTTGGTCAGCGTCTCTTCTTCAAACAGCGTTTTGGCGATCAGATCGAGCAGGTCGCGGTTCTCAGACAGGATGCGCTTGCAGTCCTCGTAGCACTCGTCCACGATCTTGCGCACTTCTTTGTCGATCTCTGCCGCCACGCCGGCCGAATAGTTGTTGCCGTTGTTGTAATCGCGGCCAAGGAAGACGTTGCCCTGCGGGTCTGCATACTGGATCGGACCCAGCGAGGACATACCGAATACACGCACCATCGCCTTGGCGATCTTGGTGATCTTTTCGATATCGTTGACCGCACCGGCGCTGATCTCGCCGAACACGAGCTCTTCGGCCACCCGGCCGCCCAGCAGCCCGGTGATCTGCGCCATATATTCGCGCTTGCGGTGAAAATACTTCTCTTCACGCGGGGTCATCAGGTTATATCCGCCTGCGTCTCCGCGCGGGATGATCGTGACCTTCTGCACCATGTCGGCATCCTTGAGCTTGATGCCGATCACGGCATGTCCGGCCTCATGATAGGAAACCAGACGCTTGTCATCGTCATTGTACTTCTTTGATTTCTTGGCCGGTCCCATCATGACGCGGTCGATGGCTTCATCCAGATCGTCCATGGTGATCAGCTTGCGCTTATCACGTACGGCCAGGATCGCGCCTTCGTTCAGCACATTTTCCAGGTCCGCGCCTGAGAAGCCCGGCGTGCGCTGAGCCAAGCTTTCCAGCGAAATGTCCTTGGCCAGCTTCTTGTTGCGGGCATGCACGCGCAGGATGGCCTCACGGCCCTTTTTATCCGGCAGGTTTACCGTGATCTGGCGGTCAAAACGGCCGCTTCTGAGCAAAGCAGGGTCAAGCACGTCAGGGCGGTTGGTCGCCGCGATGATGACGATGCCCTTGTTCTCGCCCATGCCATCCATCTCGACGAGCAGCTGGTTCAGCGTCTGCTCACGCTCATCGTTTCCGCCGCCCATGCCGGCGCCGCGCTGGCGGCCGACCGCATCGATCTCATCGATGAAGACGATGCACGGCGCAGCCTGCTGTGCCTTCTTGAACATGTCGCGCACACGGCTTGCACCGGTACCGACGAACATCTCGACAAAGTCAGAGCCGCTGATGGAGAAGAACGGCACATCCGCTTCACCGGCAACGGCCTTGGCCAGCAAGGTCTTACCGGTTCCTGGAGGGCCGACCATCAGCAGTCCCTTCGGGATGCGGGCCCCCATATCCGTGAACTGCTTCGGATTCTTCAGGTAGTCGATGATCTCACGCACTTCTTCCTTTTCCTCGTCACAGCCGGCCACATCCTTGAAGCGGACCTTGACATTGGACTGGATCTTCGCCCTGGATTTGGCAAAGTCAAACGCCTTGTTGTTGCCTCCGGCATTCATCTTGGAAAAGAACAGGAAAAACAGGCCGACCATCAGCAGCACCGGAAGCAGGCTGACCAGGATGTTCACGAACTGATTCTCACGGTTAGGGTCCGTGACATGCAGCTTTGCGCCATCCTTGTTCAGCGTTTCCGTCAGCCACTGAATGTTCTCATCGGTCTTGGGAACGCTGACCGTAAAGCTGCGTGTGCCGCGGTCAGATTCATATATTCCCTGTACGTCAATGACCGTAGTGCCCACAGAGATGGTAGATTCCTGGATATCCATGCTTTCTGCTTCCTGCATGAATGTGGAATAATCCATATTCTCCGTCCTGCTGTCATTGCTGAAGATAATCAGTGAGGCCAGGATAATGATCACCAGTGCGTAAGGCAGGTAATTCATCCATTTTTTCATTTTTTTCAAACCTCCTCTGCGCTGCAGTAGTTATCTGTTTTCGTATACTTGCGGTCTCAGCACCCCGATATACGGCAGGTTGCGGTACTTCTGATCATAATCCAGACCATAGCCCACCACAAACTCGTTGGGGATCTCAAACCCGACATAGTCGGCCTGGATCTCGATCACCCGGCGTGAAGGCTTGTCTAACAGTGAAACGATCTTCACATCCGCCGCGCCCTTGTGCAGCAGCAGCTTTTTCACTTCCTTCAGCGTCCGGCCGGTGTCTACGATATCCTCCACCAGCAGGATCGATTCGCCCTTGACCGATTTATCCAGATCCTTGTTGATCTTCACATCTCCTACAGACTGTGCGCCGTCATAGCTGGAAACATCCATGAAGTCGATCTCGATATCCAGATCGATATGCTTCATGATCTCAGCGAGGAACGGCACGCTTCCCTTCAGCAGTCCGACGACGATCGGGGTCTTGCCCGCATCGCGGTAATCCTGCGTGATGACAGCGCCGAGCTCCTTGCTGCGCTTGATGATTTCCTCTTCTGTTACGAGAATTCGCTCTATTACATCATTCATTCTATAATCCTCCCAGCACAGAACAACATTCATTGTAACATAAATATGGTGGGTTTGGCAGAAAAATGTGCAATATCACAGCCGATTTGCGGCACGAAGATCACCGCTTTATGCACATTTTCCACGATCGGCCAGCTTTTGCGCTGCGCCAGGGGAATATGGCGGTCGATAAACCAACGGTGGACCTTTTTGTGCCCGATGCGCAGCTGGATGACATCGCCATCCTGCGCGTTGCGCACCCGGATAGGAAAGTCGTCCTCATGCAGCGTGATGCCCTCGATGATCCGGCCGCTGAGCGCAAAGCGAAAGTACGGCGAAGAAAAGCCGATGAGCGCATCCACGGAGTCAAAGGCATACGCGTATCCGCATGGTTCTATTCTGTCCACGCTCAGCGTTCCATATTCCCGGTTCAGCTGCCATTCTTCATTCAGCTTCAAGCGCCATTGCGGGCGTGTGCTGTTCAGCTGTCGCAGCAGCTCCTGCTGGCGGCCGGCAGAGATCGGGATCTGACATTCCGCCAATATCCACTGCTGCAAGATCCATCCCGGATCATCGGCGCGCTGCAGGGCATCGATATCACGCTGCCATGTGCGAAGAAAACGCTCTGCCTGGCTGCGGCGTACGGCCAGCTGCGCATTGTCCTCCTCGATCTGCTGAAGCAGCGCCTGCCGCTGAGATGCTGTCATGGGTTCGATGACATGATGACGCACGCGGTTGCGCTGATAGTCGTCTGATGCATTGGACTCATCATCCCCGAATGAGATCCCGTTTGTCTCGCAGTATTCCCGCAGCGCCGCACGCGGCTGATCGAGCAGCGGTCGGATGACGCGCACGCCATGCAGCACGGTCTCTGCTTGCAGGCCGTAATGCTGCGGGATGCTTCCGCGCTGCTTCTGCATCACATATGTCTCCAGCACATCGTCCTGCTGATGAGCGACGATGACGCCGCTGAGCGAATGCTCGCTGCACAGCGCGGCGAAGAACGCGTAGCGCTCCCGGCGCGCCTCCGCCTGAAAATTGTCCGCAGGGCGGTTTTGCGCATACAGGCAGTGCAGAGGGATGGCATAGCGGCTGCAGTATTCCTCGCACAGCCGCTGATCCCGCATGGCGCTTTCCCGCTTATGATAATTCACATGTGCGACATGCAGACGCACTCCGCTGCGGCGGCAGAGATCGAGCATGGCCATCGAGTCTGCGCCGCCGCTCACCGCGGCCAGCCAGGCTCCCTGTTTGAGCTGATTCATTTTTTCCATGGATGTATTATAGTACAGCAGGAATGTTTAAGCAATCCCGTTGCACGGCAATAAAAAAGGTGCATGGCACGCCTGCCTTCACACCTCATATCGTTCCACCTTCAAGATGGCGACCGTCGAATCATCGCTGCGCTCACGGCTCTTCAGCTTACGCATCAAAACGCTCAGCTCGCCGCGCACATCCTGCGTCTCGTCCTTTTCCCGCGTCCATTCCAGGATCTCCTGGGGATGGACGCCATCGCTGAACATGATGATCTCATCCCCCTCTTGCAGCTGCAGACGCAGACAGTCTGGCTGGATCTCTTCCACGATGCCGATGGGCAGCGATCTTCCGCTCAGCCGGATCAGCTCGCTGCCGCGCAGCAGCAGCGTCGGACAGGCAGCGGACTTCACCAGATATGCGCTGCCCTTATGCGCATCGATGCAGATGGCATCCAATGTCGCATAAGTATCGCTGTGCACCAGCTGGTTGATGGTGCGCACCGCGCGTGAAAGCTCCATGCCGCTGACGATCATCCGTTGGAAGATGCCGCTGACCAGCGAAGAGCTCTCCGCCGCCATCGCCCCGTTGCCCATCCCATCCGAGATCGTGCACAGCGTGCATGCGCCATAGCAAAACAGCGAGCAGGTATCGCCGTTCTCCCCGCACCCTGCCGCAATGCTCTCACACGCCCCTTCCACCTTCAGCACAGGCGCCGAGCTCACTACGAAGCGGGTCGAGCGGCAAAGCCACCTGCTGTCTTCCATATGCGTGAGCCGAAAGCTGCAATGATACAATGTAGACAACAAAGGCATCAGCGTGCCTTCCATCTCTTTTCCGCTGATGCGTCCGACCACCCCTTCGATCTGCACATCGCCTTCTGCCAATTGCGCGATGTTCAGCGAATAGACGTCAAACTGATAGCCCTCCAGGATCTCACGCAGCTGCTTCTCATCCAGCTGTTCCCGGTCATCGAACAGCTCTCTGGACATCTGTTCCACGCCTTCCGCCATCTGAAACAGCAGCGCCGCATCCTCATGCGCATGCTGGCGATAAAACTGGGCCATCGAATGAAAGATCCCGGAAAAGTTCTGCAGCCGTCTGCGCAGCTGCTGCTTCTCATCCTGTCCCTGCATCGGATGGACCAGCGGCTTCTTGCGCTGCACATAAAGATGCGCGGTCAAAAAGACCAGCAGACATGCGGCCGCCGCAGCCAGTTCCTGCCAGTCAGGATGCTGGAGGATGACGATGACCAGATAAAGCAGCATCCTGCCTTCCATGCGGATCTCCTTCGCATGAAACACCAGCAGCCCTATGGCAGAGAGCAGCGGAAAATGCGGCTCACATGTCCGCATCATCAAAAACAGCACTGCAGCGGAAGCCGGCGAACAAAACAGCGCGGCCGCCAATGATGCCGCCGTCGCGATCAGCAGCTCCTGCTTCGGGAACAAGATGCCGAAGAATAAATAAAGGGAAACGATCAGCGTCCCTTTCCATACATCATTGTCCCACCATTCATTGCGGATCCACGCATCCTTTTCATATTGTTCCCCATACAGCACGATCAGCAGCAGCATCATGGAGATGATCTGCGCAGCGTCCTGCATCTGGATGACAAAAGGGAACTGCATGGCGATGTTGATCAGCGTCAGCCATAGCGACAGACGGTGTGTCGAGCGGACACATTGCACCAGCAGGAAGAAGATCAAGATGCCCAGCAGTGTCAGATACGCTGTGGACACCGACAGCGCCCCGAGAAAGAGGACGTGGGAAAACAGAAAAAACAGGAGCGCTCTGCGATTGTGCAGATATCCATAGGTAAGAAACGGAAACAGCATCAGGTACTGGAAGCGCAGCGGCAGAAAAGCGCAGAGCACACCGGCGCCCAGATACAGGATGATCTCCAGATTCATGTGAAGGCTCACGGCGGGATCCTTCATCGCTGTTTTTTCCACAGCATCACCTCTTGTCTCTTATTGTAAGAAACACCAGATTCGAAGACTGTCGGAATCTGCGCAGGCGCGATTTATCCGATCACCTGACGCATGCGGGAATGGATCTTCTGAAACAGAGGACTGCCGCGGTCCACATGCGCCTTCACATCGATGATGCGGGCCGTATTGATGAACTTACAGTCATTGAGGAAGAGCGTGGACTGCTTATTGAGCCCCTCGATATGCGGCATGCGCATCAAGTGACGCTTGCCGCGCGGATTGTCCTGCTCATCATAAGCCTGTACCGCCGCGCTGGGATTGCCGCTCATCGGGATGACGAATGCCTTGCCGTGAAACAGCTTCATGATGATGCCGAAATGCTGAAATCCGATCTCACACTGGTAAGCGTCTGCCCCGAAATCGATAAAGCAGATGTCGCCGACCCGCACATCGACGCCTAATGCCGTACAAGAATACAGATGCTGACGCTCCTCCAGATTCGCCTCCGAGATCAGCCGTTCCGCCTGCTCCTTATGATTCAGCTCGCTGAAGCTGCGGGATCGCTGTTTCAGGAACGATTCCATGATGACCTGCATCTCCTGGACCTGATGCTCACTGCCATTTCTGATCTTCGTATATAATGTTCTGACATCCATCAAGATTCCTCCTTTCATCCCTCACTTACGCAAGATGCCTTCATCCACCCTAATCACCATTAGCAGTATTTCCAGGATAAGGCGCGCACATACGAAAAAAAAGCATGTGCCTCATGACATGCTCTCATTATCCGATCTTCTGCGGATACAGGATCCCTTTTTCGCGCAGCGCCTCTTTCATCTTTGCGAATGCCTCTTCATCCGGATAACGGATGGTGTGCAGATGAACGCCATGGGTCAGCTGACTGAGCGGTTCGCTTTCGCGGATGCTGTCCAGGAAACGATCGACATCATAACGGGAAGACAGATGCAGCTGGCCGACCAGCTCTCCATAAAGGGGATGCTCGACGATGACATCCACCACCGTGCACCCATAATCCACGATGGTGTACAGCTCCTCCTGCAGCTGCTCACGCCCATGCATGACCGCGATCTTCTTCTCGCAAGGATGCGTCTGCTCCTCCAGCACATAGCCGCGCGGCGTGGCGATGATGCCGATGCCCCTTGCCCTGAGCAGCGCCACATCACCGACGATGATCTGCCGGGATACATGCAGCATGGCTGCCAGGGCACTGGCCGACAGCGGCTTTCCGCTCTTCCTGATTTCTTCCACGATCCTGTCTCTGCGATCCATATCATCACCTCATCTCCCTCATTATAGCAGAAGATCCAGGGAAATCTCCAGCAGGGATGCCGCATCCGCAAGGACGATCCATGGCGCAAAGGGCAGACGGCTGTCCGGCCTGCACCGCTTTCTGATGAGCAGCAGCGCCGCGCACAGGCCTCCCGCGATGAGCGACAGCTGCAAGGCACGCAGGAAATCCGTCCCCCTCAGCATCCCGCACACCAGACACAGCTTGATATCGCCCATGCCGAAGCAGGGCTTCCACAGATGATCCATCGCCAGCATGAGCAAAGCGGGAACGCTCATCCCGATCAGCATCTGCCCCAACGAGGGCAGATTACCGGAAAGAAGACCAACGATAAACAGCGCCAGCGAAAGCCTATCCGGAATGATCATCCGCTTTCGATCGATCTGCGCGATCGCGATCAAGGTCAGCAGCTGCGCATCACGGAAGAACGCCGTGCGCAGATCATCCGCACAGACAGACAGTCCCCATGCGCCTGCGGTAAGCAGCACGAGCGAGAGCGGACGAAGCTGCGCCTGATAATGCCTGAGCAGCGCATTCAGCGCGAGCATTCCGCAAAGCAGCGAGATCATGTCACCACCTCCCTGCCCTCCTCCTACGCCAGGCGCGCAAGGCGCACTAAAAAACATGCACATCCTCAGACATGCATGCCTTGATCAATAAAATGATGCGACGTCATCCACGCTCTTGCGCAGCGGCTTCTGCGGATCGATGTCCCGATAGCCCACGCTGATGACGCTGACGATGGTCTCCGCTTCATCGATGCCAAGCAGACGGCGGATCGCCTCTGCGTCTCTGATGCCCATGACCAGCGTGCTCAGGCCCAGTTCTTCCGCCTTCAGCAGCAGGTTCATGTTCTGCAGCCCGAGATCATAGCAGCCCCAGCCATTGCCCAGTTCGTTGCTCGGCTGTCCGTTCTTTTCAAATCCGCTGCGGTCCTTCACAAACGTGGTGACGATCAGCACCGGCGCATCATGCGTATTTTCCGCATTGAAGCGGGCCAGCCCCTGCTCTTTCAGCTGATCCAGCAGCGGCTGCGACATGACGACATGATACCGTCCGGTCTGCGAATTTTTCCAGGTCGGCGCCTGAATGGCCGCCTCGATCATCTGTTCGATCTGCTCCTTGCCGACCGGCTGTGCCTGGTAACGGCGAATGCTGCGCCGCTGTTCCAGCAATGCGTCAAATTCCATGTTCACGCACCTCCTCTCTGTGTCCAGTATAAACCGGCTCAGCGAAAAAAGGAAGCGCGTCCTGTCAGCTCTTGCAGCAGTCTTTTTCCTCTTCCTGCAGCATCCGCCGCTCTCCTTTTTCCACCGGCTGATTCCAACGATAGCCGATGTTGTGCACGGTCTCGATGCAGCTGCCTTCTGCTTTCAGCGCTTTCTTCAGATTGCTCACGTGCACATTCAGCGTATTCTGCTCCATGATGACGCCGCGTTCTTCCCAGAGATAATTGCAGATGGTGTCGCGGAGCACCACGGTCTGGGCATTTTCCACCAGCAGCTGCAGGATGCGAAACTGCATCTTGGTCAGTGCGATCGGCTCTGCGTTGCGCCATACGCTCATCCTGCTGAAATCGATCTTCAGGTTTCCGGTCAGCACCCGGTTGGGAAGCCGGACATTCTGCCAGTGCTGCCTGCGCATGACGGCATGCACCCGCGCCATCAGGCTCTCGATCGTAAACGGCTTGCTGACATAAGCATCCCCGCCGATCTCATATCCTTTGATCTGCTCTGGTTCATCGGCCGCGCTGGTCAGAAAGATGACCGGCGTCCGCTCATATTCTCGGATCTCCCGGCACAAGTCAAAACCATTTCCATCCTTGAGAAAGACATCGATCAAATACAGATCGAAGCATCTCGTCTGGATCAGCTGCCACGCTCGGTGATATGAGCCGGCAGCGGTCAGTGAGATGTTGTATCTTTTCAGAGCCAGCGCCAGACTCCTTGCCATTTCCTGGTCATCTTCCACATAAAGCACCTGCAGCTGCTTTTCCGACATGTTCATTCATCCTCCTGTCATGCATGGAAATGTCCTGTCATCTTAAGAATAACATCAATTTCCTTCTTCTGTAATACAGAATAGAACATAAATCTTAAGATTCTCTAAAGAAACATGCGGAATCTGTTCAAAGACCCATTTTAGCGAACATACCGCTGAACATTCGATTCAGCGTATCATGCCTCATAATGCATCTTTTCGACGCTCCAGTCCTTCAGCACTTCGGCATAATCGCGTGCGTAAGCCCTGGCTGCCGGCAGGTCATGATCGAGATAATTGCCGCATTCCCGGCTGTACTGAGCGCCTGGGATCGGCGCGTCAAACGCGCTGATGAACGCCATCGCCTCCTGAACCAGCCGCAATGCCTCTGCATGAGACATGGTATCCCGCGTCAGCAGATAAAACCCTGTGCGGCAGCCCATCGGACCGGCATATACGATCGCATCGCTCCATGAAGAATTGCGCACATATGTCGCGAGCAGATGCTCAAAGGTATGCAGGCCGGCATTTTCCAGATAAGGGCCCTGATTCGGCACCACCATCCGTAAATCATAAGTGACCACATCGCCGTCGATGCGGGAGATGTACATCCCTTTTTTCAGCACGTCATGATCGACGCAAAAACTCTTGATCGTCTTCATCTCTGTTCCTCCTGAATAGATAAAAAGACATCCATCCGCTGGGGTGAATGTCCATCAGCTGTTATTTCTGATCTTCCATCGCTTCTGCATACGTACGGCGCTCTGGGCTCAGATTGTCGACATAGTAACGAATGGTCAGGGTGCCGGCACACTTGCTGCGGCTCTTCGGTTCAACGATGAACCCGTCTCCCTCCAGCATCTTGCTCAGCATTGCCTTGCAGCATGCGTTCAGATTCTTTACGCCCGGTTCGCATTCATTCATGAATTCTTTGGCATTTACTTCGATATACAGCCATAATTTATCATGTGCTTCACACTTCATGGCCTGCAGACGATCACAGTATTGTTCGATGCTCCATTTCTCCATTCCAAAACACTCCTTTTCGTTTTGACAATCAAAACACTGAAATTATAGCACGTTTCTGTGCAGATGACAAATCAGCGTCAATAGGCGAGGATCTCCACGCCATGCTCAGTGATGAGCAGGGTGTGTTCCCACTGCGCGCTGAGGCTGCCATCCGCGGTATAGGCGGTCCATCCGTTGTCGGCGTCGATATACAGCTCCCATCCGCCGGCATTGATCATCGGCTCCACCGTGATCACCATGCCCGGCGCCAGCACCATCCCTGCGCCCTTGCGTCCGATGTGCGGAACGACAGGATCCTCATGGAACCCGTTGCCTACGCCGTGTCCCGCAAAATCACGGACCACGGTATAGCCGTTGCGGTGCGCATGTTCCATGATGGCCGCGCCGATATCGCCGACATGGCCCCACGGCCTGATGGCGTCGATGCCGATCTGCAGACACTCTTTCGTGACCCGCACCAGCCGCTGCGCCTCTTCGCTCACCTCGCCGATCATGAACATGCGCGATGCATCCGCGTAATGTCCCTTGTAGATCGTCGTCACGTCCACATTGACGATGTCCCCCTCCTGGAGCACGACGCTGCGATCAGGGATGCCGTGGCAGACCTCATCGTTGACCGATGTGCAGACGCTCTTGGGGAAACCCTCATAGTTGAGCGGGGCGGGGATCCCGCCATGCTTGATCGTAAACTCATGCACGAGCGTATTGACCGCTTCTGTCGTCATGCCAGGGCGGATATGCTTGGCGACCTCATCCAGCACGCCGTTGTTGATCGCTGCCGCCTTACGGATCAGGCGGATGTCCTCAGGGCTCTTGATCAGCGTGCGCTCAGGCATCACATGCCCCTCCAGCTTCATGACATTATAGCGGTCATCCCACTTTTCATGACACTGTTTGTACTTCTTTCCGCTGCCGCACCAGCAGCGTGAATTTCTCTGCATATTCATCCATCAATCACCTTCATTGATGTATTATAGCACATTTCCTTGCAGAATTCCTCAGATGCCTGCATCGCATACAAAAAAGACCGTGCAATTACACACGGCTGCCACGGGATGAAATGAAAAAGTTGATATTAGGGATAGAGGTCCATCCCGCAGCAAGTTTACCCAACAGTTTACTGTCTCTCAGAATGCATAGACTGCCGACAGCTCTCCGTTGTTAGTATCATTTTACCATGAAATCGCTTCGCTCGTGTGAACATTTTGTGAAAAATGTCAATTTATTACAAATTAATGTACACAAAGAGCATCCGATTCTTGCCGCTGAGGTCGCGAAGCACCTCGATGCGGGCATCCGGGAAATATGACGCGGCCAGTTCCTGCAGCCGCTCACCTTGATCATAGCCCATCTCAAAGGCCATCATGGCCCGATCCTTGAGGATCAGATGCGCGCGTTCAAAGATCCGGCGGTAAAAATACAGCCCGTCTTCTCCGCCGAAGAGCGCCACATGCGGCTCATAATCGACCACGCTGTGTTCCATCTGCTCATGCTCAGGGATATACGGCGGATTGGAGATGAGGATATCTACGCGGAAGCCTCGTTCGATGAATGGTTCGAGCATATCTCCGATCAAAAAATCCACATCGGCTTCATTCGCCGCCGCATTCTGCTCAGCGACCCGGATCGCCGCTTCGCTGATGTCACTGCCCGTGACATGGATGTTATTCTCTTCCTTGCTCAGGGAGATGGCGATCGCGCCGCTGCCCGTGCCGATATCTACCGCCTCTGCCCGCTGTCCGGCAAAGTATTCATCATACCCAGCCAGGATGTTGGCGACCAGCTCCTCTGTTTCCGGACGAGGGATCAGCACATCTTCATTGACCGCAAAGCGATAGCCATAGAACCATTCAAATCCGAGCACATGTCCCAGCGGCTCGCCTTTTTCCATGCGGCAGATGCCCTGCTCAAAGCGTTCCAGCAGCTCGCCGGGCACTTCCTCATCATACTCCATATACAGATTATGCGCATCCAGGCTGGCCAGTTCCAGCATGAGCAGCTGCGCAGCCTGTTCCCCCTGTCCTGCCTCATACAGGCGCTGGCGCGCCTGCTGCAGGACCTTGCGATAGGTCGGCATTACTGCTGTCCCGCCAGCTTGGCCTGCTGATCCGCGCTTTGCAGCGCGTCGAGGATATCGTCCAGCTTGCCCTCCATGACACGGTCCAGCTGCTGGATGGTGAACCCGATGCGATGGTCCGTCACACGGTTCTGCGGATAATTATATGTGCGGATCTTCTCTGCGCGGTCGCCCGTCCCGATCTTGGAACGGCGCTCCATGCCCTGCTCCTCTTCCAGCTTGCGCTGATGCTCTTCATAGACACGGGAGCGGATCGTCATTAACGCTGTCGCACGGTTTTCATGCTGAGAGCGGCCATCCTGACACTTGACCACGATCCCGGTCGGCTTATGGATGATGCGCACGGCAGAATCGGTCTTGTTGATGTGCTGTCCGCCGGCGCCGCTCGAACGCATGGTCTCGATCTCCAGATCATTCATGTCGATCTCGAAATCCTCTTCTTCGATCTCCGGCGTCACCAGCACGGTTGCCGTAGACGTGTGGATGCGCCCCTGGCTCTCGGTCTTCGGCACACGCTGCACACGGTGGCTGCCCGACTCAAATTTCAGCCGGCCATACACGCCGTCTCCGCTGATCTTGCAGGATACCAGGGAGAATCCGCCGGCATCGCTCTCATCCATCTCGATCGTCTCCACGCGCCATCCTCTGGACTCGGCGTATTTGGAATACATGCGGAACAGATCTCCGGCAAAGATGTTGCCTTCGTCGCCGCCGGCCGCGCCGCGCACTTCCAGAAAGGCATTGTGCGAATCGTTAGGGTCTTTGGGGATGAGGAGCACTTCCAGCTTTTGCAGCAGCTCTTCCTGCTTCGGCTCCAGTTCCTCGATCTCCATCCTGGCCATCTCCCGCATTTCCTTGTCTTCCTCATGCAGCAGCGTCTTCGCCTCTTCCAGCGCCTCTGATGTTTTCCGATATTCTGTATATGTCTCCACCACCTGAGTCAGCTCTGCCTGCTCACGTCCCAGCTTCGCCAGCTGTCTGCTGTCTGAAGCGACCTCGGGCATCATCATCAGGTCAGTGATCTCATGGTAACGGTTGACCATGCCTTCCAGCCGTTCGATCATCACGCTCATGCTTCCATCCTCCTTGCTCCTTCAAAACAAACGAATATACTATACCATGTTCCCCTTTATAAGGAAAGAATTTTCCCAGAGTCAGCGCGTTTTTTCCCGCTCCTTCTGCGCGATGAGCGCTTCGATCAGCGTCATGCAGCCCTCTTGTTCACAGCCGGGCACGATCAGCTGTGCAGCCTGGCGGCATTCTGCGCTGCCGTTTTCCAGGGTCACGCCAAGGCCGCTTCGGCGGATCAGCTGCACATCGCTGCCGCTGTCTCCGATCGCTGCCGCATCATCAAAAGAACGGCCCAGCATATCCAGCACCGCTTCCGCCGCGGCGGCCTTGCTGCAGCCCTGCGGCGTGATGTCGATGATGGTGTCGGTGCTGCGCACCACCTGATATGCGCCGATCGCTTCGATGCGCGAGGCAAGCTGCGCAAAGACCGCGTCCAGCTGTGCCGGATCAGCGGAAACAGAGCATTTCCACAGCTCATCCCCGATGTGACGCTGCGGATGGAAGGTGAACAGATAGTCTACCTCGCAGTTTTTCCAGTCGAGGATGAAGCCTTCGCGAAAGCCGCTGGCCACCATGCCTGAAGGCTGAGCGATCGCCAGATCGACATTCAGCCGCAGTGCTTCCTCCCACATGCGCAGACCATCTTCCCGTGCCATCGCATGCACGAACAATGTCTTCTTTTCCCGGACATCATAAGCCAGCGTGCCATTCTGCGCAATGACATAGCCGCCATGCTCTTCCATGCCGATCTGCAAGGCAACCGGCAGCACGCCTTGAAATACGCGCGCAGAGGCGAGGATGATCATCACGCCAAGTTCCTGCAGGCGGCGCAGGCCGTTGCAGACACGTTCACTGACCCGGATCCCTCCGCCCGGGTTCATCAGCGTACCATCCAGATCACAGATCAGGGTACGGATCTCTCTATCAATCTTCATTTGTGCTCCTTTCATAATTTGCTGCGGTAAGTGCGCGGACTTTCCTGATAGAAGCGGCGGAAGACCTTGTTGAAATACAGCTGGTCCTTCATGCCGACCGCCTCGGCGATGTCCTTGATCTTCAGATGCGACAGTTCCATCAGCTTGGCCGCATGATCCATCTTCTTGCGGTTGATGTACTGCATCAGGTTTTCTCCTGTCTGCTTCTTGAAGATGCGCGAAATATGGATCGGCGTGCGCTGCACCGTGTTGGCGATCTGCTCCAGCGTGATCTTCTCACAGAGATGCGCATCCACATACTGCATGATGTCCAGCACCGTCTTGGAATATGTCCCCTGTGCACAGGTGCCTGCCCATGCCTCAGCATCCTTCATCACCTCGATGAGGTCATCCTGCAGCTGTCTGACGGTCTCTGCCCGCTCAAACATCAGCTGCGTACGGCCCGTCATCAGCGAATGTCTTCCGCCGGTGCGCGCCAGCAGCTGCTGATCCATCGCATGCACGATGGAGCGGCAGTAATAAACGACATCCGTCGGCTCGATCTGCCGCTATTTCATCTCTGTGAGCATGGTCACGATGAGCTCGCGGCAGTGGGCGAAATCCGAGACCTCCGCCAGCTTGACCAGCGTCTCCTTATAGCGGATGCTCCCAAAGTCAAGTGAACAAAACTGCATCTCATCCCGTTTCATCACACAGCCATCCCCGCAGTAAAACCGGTCATGATGATGTTTGGCATACCCATTGTAGAGATCGATAAAGTCCTGGCAGCCCTCACAAATAGGGGAAATGCTCAAGGAAACGGTAAGCGGGAGACATTTTCTGAACTGTTCGCTCAGCGTCCGGGCACACTCGAGCGCCATTTCCTCATCCTGTTTTCGGATGATGATCGTCCCGGAATGAGCGGTGGAAAACAACACCGTAAAGCTGCCATAAACCTGCATGACGGAATCCACCACCCTGCCAAGCTCCCGTCTCAGGTGTCTGCGGTCATTGAACAGCCCGTTGGCATACGTCCTCTTCACATTGTCCATCCGAAAGCAGATCATGCGGTATTTTCCCTGCAGACAGGAAAGCTCATCCCGCTGCAGCAGCGGCATCAGCTTTTCCGCTTCAGCTGATTCCCCTTTGCGGATCAAGCCCAGCAGATGCTCCAGCTCATCCCGCCAATCTTCCTGCTTTGCCTGCGCATCATGGCTCTCCCTGATCATCTCGAGGTTCTCGATCAGCTGCGCACCGCTGAACATGCCTCTCTCCAGATAATCCATGCATCCGCTGCGCCATGCGCTGCGCACCGTCTGCATATCGCTGTCATTGGAACAGACGATCACATGACAATCCGGGCTGCACGCCTTCAGCTGTCTCAGCAGTGAGATCCCATCCCCGCTGCGCAGCCGGATATCGGTAATGACAAGATCGTGACGATGCTCACAGAAATGCTCCATCGCCTGTGACTCACTGTCACAATATGAAATGATTTCGAACTGATACTGTTGCCAGGGAATCATATCCCGATAAATCGTGTACATCTGTTTGCGTTTATCCACAATCATGACACTGTACATAGTTCTGCTCCTTTCCTCATGACCTCGTATATGGAATATTAGCACATCCCCTGATGGATTGCCACAAAATGCCCAAAACATGTCTGATATTGTCAAATATCTTCCAAAAACAGGATTTTTCCGCTGAATCTCCGTTTCAATACAGTCTGAAAAAATGCTATACTATATAAGGGTACCCGCGCGTGAGGCGCCGGGTAAAGCAGCCTTGCCATATGTCGATCTTGCGCCTTGCGCGCATAAGCTTCCGGAAAGAACGGCATGAACCCGGCCGGTCACTCATGCCTGCTTTCTGAAAGTTGGATCCAGCGTCCGGAATGCCATCCAACCTTCCTTGACGCAATGCTCCATGATCGGAATACGGCATGAAAATGGCCGGCTGGAAAGGATATGTTTCATCGTGTTCTGTTGGATGGTTCACCCTGAAACCAAGAGGTATTTATGAACGCTAACCCATTAAAGCAGATTATTGCAAAACAGAAAGCAGGAGAAGCCGTCGGCATCTATTCTGCCTGCAGCGCCAACAGCTATGTGATCGAAGCTGCCATCGAATGTGCAAAGCGCGACAATTCCTGCGTACTGATCGAAGCAACGGCAAATCAGGTCGATCAGAATGGAGGCTACACGGGAATGAAGCCGGCAGACTTCCGCGATTTCGTCTTCGGCATCGCGAAGAAGGTCGGATTTACGACTGACCGTATCTTCCTGGGCGGAGATCACCTGGGACCGCTGACCTTCGCATCCAAGCCAGAAGCCGAGGCCATGGCCGATGCGCGTGAGCTCGTTCGCTGCTACGTTGCGGCAGGGTTCACCAAGATCCATATCGATACCAGCATGAAGGTCGCAGACGACGATCCGAATACGCGTCTCAGCGATGAAACGATCGCCCGCCGCGGCGCTGAACTGGCTCGCGTCTGCGAAGACACTTACCAGGAACTGCTCAAGAGCGATCCTGACGCAGTGCGTCCGGTCTACATCGTCGGCAGCGAAGTGCCGATCCCAGGAGGCGCCCAGGATCCCAACGCCGGCATGCAGGTAACCCGTGTTGAAGACTTCAAGGCCACTGTCGCCGCTTTCGAGAAAGCATTCAAGGAGGCAGATCTGGAAGAGACATGGAAAGATGTCATCGCCTGCGTCGTACAGCCGGGCGTAGAAGAAAAAGACGCCGGATGCACAGAATATGACCGCGCCAAGGCCGCAGAGCTCATGGCCAGCATCAAGGAATTCCCGAACCTCGTATTCGAAGGCCACTCTACCGATTACCAGACAAAATACAAGCTCAAGGAACTCGTGGAAGACGGCGTCGGCATCCTGAAGGTCGGCCCGGGCCTGACTTATGCGATGCGTGAAGCACTGTTCGCGCTGGCCTACATGGAAGAGATGATCATGCACGGCAAAGAGGATGAACAGTCCCACTTCATCGACGTGCTGGAAAAGGCCATGCTCGCTGAGCCGAAGAACTGGCAGAAGCACTATCATGGAGATGAAAACGAGCTCTGGTTCAAGCGCAAGTTCTCCTTCTCCGACCGCAGCCGTTACTACATGCCGGTTCCTGAAGTAAATGCCGCTAAGGAAAAGATGATCGCCAACCTGCGCAAATACGGTGTTTCTCTGGCTGTGCTCTCTCAGTTCATGCCGATCCAATACACGAAGGTGCGCGAGGGCGTGCTGGAGAACGATCCGGAAGTGCTCATCAAGGACCGCATCAAGAATACGATCGACGAGTATCTGTTCGCTTCTCATCAGGAAAAACTGTTCTAAATATAGACTCAGGCTGTCTGCGCTGCAGACAGCCTTTTCTCTGTTTGACTTGGTTTCTGATCAAAGTATGTTATAATAAAAAAAATTCTGCCGTTCGCAGAATGAAATGAGCACTGCAATCAAGCAGTCACGGAGGAAACAATGAAGAAAATCAGAAAAGCAATCATACCGGCTGCCGGCTTTGGTACACGCTTTCTGCCTGCCACCAAGGCGGTTCCAAAGGAAATGCTTCCGATCGTTGACAAGCCGACCATACAGTACATCGTGGAAGAAGCAGTCAAAAGCGGCATTGAGGAGATCCTGCTGATCACCAACTGCTATAAGAGCTGTATCGAAAACCACTTTGACACCAGCTTTGAACTGGAGAAAAAACTCGAACAGAGCAATGATATCGAACATCTTGAAATGGTCCGAAAGATCGCTGCCATGGCCAACGTATACAGCGTGCGCCAGAAAAACCCGCGCGGTCTTGGACACGCTGTCCTCTGCGCAAAGTCGTTTGTCGGTGATGAGCCCTTTGCCATCCTGCTCGGCGATGACATCGTAATCAATCCGGATGGACCGACTGCTACGCAGCAGCTGATCGAGGTCTATGATCAAACAGGCGCAAGCGTGGTCGGCGTACAGAGCGTAGCGGATGAGAATGTCCACAAATACGGCATCATCGATCCAAAGGAAAAGCTCAGTGACCGCCTCAGCCATGTGGCCGGATTCGTCGAAAAGCCAAGCAAGGAAAATGCGCCAAGCAATTTTGCCATCCTGGGCCGCTATATCCTGACGCCGGAGATCTTTGCCCTGTTGGAGACGCAGGCGCCTGGCAAAGGCAATGAGATCCAGCTGACCGATGCGATCGACCGCCTGGCGAAGAACGAAGATGTCTATGCCTATGAATTTGCCGGCAGCCGTTATGACGTCGGTGATAAAAAAGGCTTCCTGCAAGCACAGATCGACTTTGCCCTGGCCAGGGAAGACCTTCGTGAAACGATGATCGAGATCATCCGCAGCACCGGTATTCACTGATCTTAAATGAAAACCAGAGATCCCAGCAGGACACGAGATGTCCGCTGATGATCTCTGGTCTTTTTTCTACCAGAAAACAAAGAAAAAGGAGATCATATGATCTCCGATAAAGACCTGGCAGCGTGCTGTCTTCGCAGGGGCTTGCCCAACTATT
>UQPV01000043.1 GCA_900543035.1 uncultured Solobacterium sp. | reverse complement strand
CTTGTCTGCCAGTCCTTCTACCGTAGAAGGCACATAGTTATCGAGGTTTGCGATCATCTCGGTAACAAGCCCGATCTCGTGCTCGAGCGCGCTCGTATCCAGCGTGATCTTATCCAGGTTAGCGATCGCTTCGCTCAGGTTCGTGATGGCTTGTGTGACTTCTGATGTCGTGGCATCATCATTGTCTGCCACAGCCTGTGCAGATTCGATCGCTGCCTTCAGCGCCTCGATGCTTTCTGCCGTGTAGTCACCGTTGAGATAGCCGTTTGCGGCTTCGGTCAGTGCGTTCAGCTCTGCCTTGGAGACGATCTCCCACAGCTCCTGTGCCGCTTTGGTCATCGCTCTGTTCGCTGCCTTCAGCTCATCGGCTGTTGCATCCGGGTCGTCAACAACATTCTGTGCTGCGGCGACTGCGTCTTTCAGCGCCTGCACCTTGCCCGGACGGACGTTGTCCACGTTGGTCAGGATGTTTTCCTTGATGAAGTCGATCGTCGCCTGCACGTCTTTGCGCAGCGCGTCTTCGCTCTCATCGGTGTTGAGCGCCTGCATCGCTTCGCTCAGGTCGAGCAGTGCGGTGACGACCTCTGTCGTGGTCGGTGCTTCTTTATCAAGCACTGCCTGGGCTGAAGCGATCGCTGCATTCAATGCGTCATCTTTGGATTCGATCGCATTAGCTTTATCAAGCATGTTTTGTAATGCCTGGATGGCTGCCTGACTTGCCACACACTTATTCTGTTGATAACGGAATATTGGAAGACCATTTTCGGCTTCTACCCAATCTTCCTGATCGGCTTTCTTCCCATCATTCAACAACTGAAGTAATGTTCCGTGATAGAAATCTTCTTCATTGAGTGCTTCCATACCTTCAAAGAGCCCAAATCCGGTTGGATCTTCTCCTTGTAAATAATAAAGAGAGCGATAAGTTTGCATAAATTCTTCTTGCGTTTCCAAATACCCTATCAAAGAACCTGTATATCTTCCATCCTCACTATTTACCAGTCCCAGATTATAGCAGTTTTCAATCACGCTGGAAGTTTCAGGATCAAGACTGCGATTGCTTGAACCCACAAGGCCGCCAAAGCTTGCGCCATCATGGCTTCCCGTTATATTGCCAAGATTATAACAATTGCCCATGTAAGAGTTATTATACATCCCTACTAATCCGCCAACGTCAGAAGTACCGATGACATCAGAGGTATTAAAACAGTTTTGAATAACGGCATACATTGTTCTGCCGGCAATTGCTCCTACTCTTCCTGTACCTTTGATTTCTCCACCATCTATACCCAGATTCTTGACTGTTCCTTTCTCTATCGCATGGAACAAACCAGTTTCTGATGTGCTTGAATCGATCGTTAAATGTTTAATTACATGTCCCTGTCCATCGAGCGTTCCGGCAAAAGGCTGTTGACCAGCCGGAGTGAATTTTACCTCTGACATATCGATATCATCAGTTAGCACAAAATATTCATTTTCATAATTGCGTATCGAAGTTAACAGCGAAAAAGCCGTAAGATCTTGCGCAGAGGCAATCAGATAAGGATCATCTTTAGTGCCCGTACCATCTAAATGAGCCGCTTCAAGATCATCTATTTCAGCAATATGCGCCTGATACAGCGCCAGGTTATCCATCATTCCCCTGATCTTACTGCCTATTTCCTTCGTACCGATTAATGAAGTCGTCGATTTCTGACTTCCAGGACCGCTGATCTTTGTTGCACTGTACCAGGAATCACCGATCAATACGATGGTATCATCTACACCAGGATAATGAGGAGCTTTACTGGTCATTACAATGTGTATCCATTGATCCTGCGGTATCTCCATATCAAAAGTAAATCCATATTTTCCTCTGACAAACCCTAATCCACGATCCTCATAGTTTAAATAAATGGTGCAGTCATCACTGCTGAAAAGCGCGGCATCCTCCTCCTGTTCTCCATCCAGATAAAGATCAAATTCGACTGTATAAGGGAATCCTAAAGAGTCAAAAGGCAATTGCATGCTTCCTGCTCCATCCAATTTCAACACATGATTTTCGCCTATCGCTTTTATCTGTGCATCATGAAGAGTGCCATCATATTGATTTTCTGTATCGTAAACAATCTTTCCTTCTGTATTTTCAAAGTCATATGCGGCCACTTTGGGGGTAGCACTAGGCACATATCTTGCCGGATTAGCTGATGGAGCCCGCTGGTCAATCTGCTCGACTTTCTCCATAAATGCTTTTCCATCCACATAAGCATCTTCATCTCCATACCATGTTTTCTCTGCGACTACCGCGATAAAACTACGTGCACGGCTGAAAAGATCAAAATCTGAAATTCCTCCGGCAGATTCGTTCCATATGCAAAATTCTGCGCCACGGATCTGAGGATTTCCTTTTAACAGATCATATTCCGCATAGTAATTGCGATTACCGATCATATATGGATCGCTCAGCGCATGGGTGGTAAAATCACTGGCGCCTCCCCACATATCATATAATTTGACCGGATCCCAATAATCTGGGAAAATCGGCCCGGCACCAGCTCCTGGAACGATATATAACATACATGAAGTGGAATTCAGCACATCATATCCCGCTTCAAGCGCCTCATCGACTCGCTGATCCGGTGCGTCCCAAATCTGTATCGTCGCATCATTAGTCACTTTCGTATTGCCCGTATACAAAGACAGATTGCCCCAGAAACGGACTTCATCAATATTGTCCTTTGCCTTGACATAGGTCAACATTTCATTGATATAACGGCGCATATTCTCATTAGTGTTATTTGATTCATCGGTACCTATGTGAAATACTGCGCTTTGGAACACTGGATCTTCTCCATCCAGAAATTCATCATAAATACTTTTCATCAGCGAAACGCTTTCATCATAATGATTACTCAGATCAAAATTTGCCCCTTGTACGATATCTGGATCAATCTTCCCAAAAATCGTTGCATGACCAGGGGAGTCGATTTCTGTCACCACATCCATATGATACCGCCGGGCATCTTTTTGAAATTGACGATATTCATCCTGAGTCCAAATATATTCCCCATTATTACTGTTTAACTGAGGATAACGCTTGCTCTCGATCATGAATCCTGAATCATATTCTCCCCCGTTTTCATTAATATGCAAATGGATCTCATTCATTTTGAACCAGGACATATATCTTACGATCTCAGCAACATAATCTAATGGAATAAATCTTCGTCCGACATCGATCATTCCGCTGCGAATCTCATAAGCCGGATAGTCCCGTGCAATGCCTTTGGGAATAGCAGCTTTGTTTTGATACAAGATCTGTGCTATACTGACTCCGCCATAATATAAGCCTGCATCATCAGCGGCAGTGATGATCACTTGATCCTGAATATCCAGATAATATCCTTCTTCTCCAAGTTCACTCATCAGCTTTCCATCTTGACGAAGAATGATATCTCCCGCTTTTCCAAATGTATCTGTTTTGACAGAAAGAGAGATCCCGCACATATCATCGATCATCGCTGCGATCTGTTTTGCTGTATCAGCTGAAGCCATATCAGCGATGATCGCCGCATTTTCATTCAAGTTAAAGAATCCACTTTCTCCTTTCCATTCCTGCAAACTAGGAACGACATTAGGACATGCATTTCCACCATCTGTATAACGTCCTTGCACAGTTTTGACTACATTACGATCCAGACGGGTGGTTATCCGCTCTTTCTGCGTATCATAGATATCGTAAATCAAATTTACCCGTTGTTCAACTAATGGTGTATAGACATAGCCATCTAAGTCAATAACCTGCTTTCGGTCGCTGCCTGCTAACACCGTCTGATAACGTCCTGATTCCGAAACCGGTAAAATGATCTGACCATTTTCTATCTCTGGTTCATCAGGAATACTTTCCATAAAATCTTTGAGTTCATTTTCAATCGCTCCATACTCAGGATAGGTATCTGTCTCCACCCATGTATTCCATCCTGTCTCCAGGACGCTCAATTCATTTAACGCATTGACTAATTCATATGACTGCATCCATTCAGTCGACTTTTTCTGCACTGCGGCTGTCGTATGATTACCAACTGGTCCTGAAGAACACAAATCATAATCGTAATAAACATTTTCAAAGGTCGTTGGATACGCTGGATCATCATATCCTACTGCACTGGCATAATAGCGCTGACTGCTCACTTCAGAAGCGCTATAGCAATTTCTAATTACTGCCGGTTGTGATGGCGCGTTTAAATTGCCACTATATCCGGCCAGCCCTCCCGCTGTTTCTTTTCCGGTCTCAATTTTTGCTCTGGCAAAACTATTCAGCAATGAGCCACTGTTCATCTGTCCGATCAGCCCTCCAGCGTCGGACACTTCTGCTTTTACCGTCGCATATGAGGCACAATTCAACACTTCCGCTTGCAATGAATAACCCGCGATACCTCCTACATACTGATTTCCTTCTATCACGCTGTTTTGGCCAATAGTAAGGTTTTTTACTGTCCCACATAACTGGGAAAACAAACCGACCCGTTTTGCTTGCGAAACGATATGCAGGTCATCAATAGTAAAACCATTACCATCGAATATCCCGGTAAATGGATTCGTCTTTCCGATTCCTTCAAAATCATACCCTTCCATCGAAAGGTCACGAGTCAGGCGATAACTTGCGGATGCCTTTTCCTCATCTTTTTCAACTAAAGAAGCCATTTGCATCAGGTCTTCTTCTGATTGAACCAAATATGGATTTTCTAACGTTCCTTCTCCCTCAAGCACATATTCTGCTTGTTCTTCTTGAGCTAAAATCACATGAGGAAAAGAACTGAAGATAATCCCGCATCCAAGCAATAAACTCAGTAACATTTTGCTTAGCTTTTTCATCTTATCCTCCATTCCCTGTCGACATTGCTACTTCTCTTCCCTCCTTTCATCAGCATGCCGGACAGATTAAGAACAAATTATAAAATCCCTTTTCTTAAGCAGATTATAACATCAAATATGCGACTCGTACCACCGCAAATCAGAAATTCATATCATCAAATTAAAATAATAATATGATAGTAAAAAACATATGATCAGTTTTTTCATCCTGCCACGTTTTATTCAGCTTTTAACTTTGCTTCCTAAACGATACGGTTGAAGATCAAAAACACTGTCCTTTACCAAAAATGCCGGATGGCCTATATTTTCTTTGATCAGATTGATAGCCGAATAATACTGAACAGTTCGCTACATAGCCATTTCACCACTGCTTCTCTAATTCCGTAGCACGAAGATATCTGCGTCTAAACATCTTCATATCGCGGTGATGTAAGTGATCCGCAGAAATGCCTTTCTCTGCAAGAGGATGTCATTGTACGGACGGTCGGTATTTCATGGCTCGGCCTGCTCATCTCCTTCTTTCCGTGTTTTCAGTCCACATCAGCCTGGCTTACTTCCGGATCACTGATCAACCACTTTGCCTGCGCTTTCAGCGCGCTGATGTCCGCCTTTGTGCGCGCCATCAGACGGGCTTCGCGCAAACGCGCTGTCGCTTCATCGAGCGCTGACTGCTCTGCCGCATTCATCAGCGTCTCTTTCGCTGCGGCCAGCTTGTCCGCCAGTCCTTCTACGCTGCTTGGGACATAGTCATCGAGGCTGGCGAGCATCTCACTCACCAGCTCGATCTCATGCTCGAGCGCGCTTGTATCCAGCCTGATCTTTTCCAGTCCGGCGATCGCGCTGCTCAGGTTCGTGATGGCTTCGCTGACTTCTTCCGCTGCGGCATCCGCGTCGTCTGCCACGATCTTTGCGGCATCGATCGCTGTGCGCAAAGCGGCGATGCTCTCTGCGGTATACTCGCCCTCAAGGTATGCTTCGGCCTTTTCGATCAGGGCGTTCAGTTCCGTTTTATCCTCGATCCGGACCAGCGCGTCTAAGGCGAGCGACAGCTTTTCTTCTGCGGCATCTACTTCATCCTGTGTCGCGCCTTCTGCGGCCAAGATACGCTCTGCCTCTTCCAGCGCACGCATCAGCATAGACCAGCTGTCTGCCGTATAGGATCCCTCATCCAGCTGATTCGCTTCACCGACCAGCTCTTCCAGCGCTGTCTTAGAGACATCCGGTTCAAATACAGCCTGGATCGTGATCGGCTCACGCGGCATCGTAAACTGCAGTGACGCCGCATTGATCGCCACTCCTTCCGGGTGAGATGCGCTCACATAGACCAGCGACCCTTGTTTCAGATGATAGCCTGTTTCCGGCTGAACGCTCAGCTGGATCGGCTGTCCGGCAGAAGCCGAAGAGTGAGAGGCAGTGACGCTGCCATGCTCGCTTTGCGCCAGCGTGATGTCGAACACATCTTCCTGCGGCACTGCTTCAAAGGTCACCTGCACATCGGCATCATAGGTCAGCCGTTCAAATGTATAAGAAGAGATCGCCCCATGATCGACATCATTGACCACGACGCTGCTGATCCGATAGCCTGGATCTGGCTGAATGGCGATCGTCTGGCTGGCGCCGTAATCCACTTCCCATTCTCCATCCGGCGTGACGCTTCCGCCCGCATTGTGGCTGACAGAAATGGTCCGGGTCGTCCGCTGTGCTTCCTTCAGCAAATCGATCTGATAGATGACCGCCGATGCGCCGGCGTTCACTTCCGCGTCCTCTGCATCCACGGCCAGCGCGATGATGTCCTGATCGACGTGCTTCACCAGGGAGAATACGGCTCGCTGCCCATCAGAGTCAGGCAGGGTGATCGTCTCTTCCTTCTGGCCGTTCACATATACGCTGAACTGCGTGTCTTCCTGATTGGCATATTCGATATTGATCTGTTCCCCGCTGTACGGTTGTTCCACGAACAGCTTCACGCCATTGAGGAGCCAGTTGTCATCCGCGACATGCTCGAAGGCAAACTTCAGCGAATCCCCTTCCTCGAGCGTGATGCCTGTATCGGCATACATGATCTTGTGATCGGCATTGTTCCAGTCAGATCCTGTGCTGTCTGGCAGCATCAGATCGCTGTGCTTTTCTTCATTGACATAAAGGGCCAGCTGATGCTCTGCTCCGGCATAAGCCTTGTCATAGGCAAAGTACGCCTTGCCGGCTGAAAGGTCACTGAAGGTGAATGACTGTCCGCCATAGCGGATATTGGCATAGCACTTCAATCCCGGATATCCCGGCAGATCGACCAGCGTCGTTCCGCCGGCCATGCTGGTGTTTTCCGCCCCGGCGCGATAACCGGTGCCCAGCACGATCCGGTCTCCTTCGCTGCCGAATCCGCTGATCTGCGAAAGCTCCTCCTTCATTCCTGAAGCCAGCGATCTTCTGTCCGCCATCAGGTCATTCGGCGTAAGCGTGACCGCATCTGCGGAGGTGTCCTGCGTGCAGGTGAAGCGGAACGTATCCAGATTATAGAAGTATCCGCCGCCTGTTCCATAGACGAAATAGACATCGTGCGTGCCGCGCATCGGGATATCCAGCGGGATGATCGCCGTGGCAAAGCTGTCCCATGCACCGGTGCCGCCCAGCGTCGCTTCTCCCAGCTTGGTTCCGCCTGATCCTGCATCCGGAGCATCGATCCAGACAGCCAGGCTGCTGCCTGCGGTCTCTGAAGAATAAGAGATTTCCACCGCATCATATCCGCGCTCCGGCGAGAAGCGCAGCTGTTCGAACATCGCGTGACCGCCTGCGCGGGTAAAGCCGACGACTTGTCCGCTGAGCGAGCCAGACTGAGCCGATACGCTGGAGTTATTCAGCGCATCCGCATCGGCAAACAGCGTGGTGCGCAGCGGATCGATGTCTCTGCCTCTGACTTCGACCGCCTGAGTCGGGATGCTCTCATTCAGCTGATCATCGACGGCAGTCACTTTGTAATACATTGTCTGATCAGACAGCTTTGATCCGTCGATATCACGATCGACATCGCTGAACTGGGTCGTGTTTCCTTCGACATAGGTGATAAAGTTCGCCATCGACGGTTCGAAATCAGGATCATCGCTGCGATAGATCCGATACCAGAACACATCGCCTTCGGCCGCGGACCATGAGATCTCTCCGTTTTCTGCCATAATCTCCATCGGCGCCTTCACCGCATGTGCGCCCTGCGGGTCTTCGCTGACCGTGCAGACCGCATTCAGCTGCGGCGCAGTGGCCGGCCATACGCTCTGGTTATCGCCGTCGCTGACCGTGATGTAATACTCTATTCCCGTATCCGCAAAGCCTGCGGTGTCCAGGGAAGCGGTAAAGACCGATTTGACGCGCCGTTCCATCGGCTCGCTGACGAATGCTTCCTCACTGCCCATCGGGCGGTAATGGATCTGTGCGCTGATGCACGCATCAACGCGTCCATCCAGCACCCGCGCCTTCACTTGCAGATCCTGCCCTTCTATCACAGAAGTCGGCGGAGAGACCACGAACACTTGCGGGGCCTCCTGATCGCCGCTGCCGGCAAGACAAGTCTGGGCGATGGACGCTTCGCCTTCCTGTCCCTGCGCGTTGACCGCTCTGACGGTATACGACGCCGCCTGATCATAGACATCCGCATATGTCCGCGCGGATCCGGAAAGCAATGGAGAGATCCGTTCCCCATCGCGATAGACATAGAATCCATCGGCCTGGTTTTGCTCATATTCCCAGCTGATCTGCGCGCCATCTGCCGTTCCTTCGGCCGACACATTGAGCGGCGCCTTGATCTCCTGCTCATTCCTCAGCTGTGTCTCTCTGGCGACATAGCGCAGCTGGACGAACCGGTTCTGGGTGCTGACGATATTGCCCAAAGAGGAGATATCGTCGATGCGGTTGATGAATGAGCGGCCCCATGTGGCAAAGTCATCTTGCAGATGTGCCCAGTCTGTCGTATTGAACCCCTGATCGAGCCGGCAGTACGCCTGTACGCCGATCAGCCGGTTCCGCAGCTTATCCAGCCTTGCCTGGTTTCCCCGATCATCCGTCCGCTGCATCGCCTGTTCCACACGATCGATCATCTGCTGGACACGGGCAATGTCCGCTTCGCGGTCTGCGCCGGTGAACTGGACGGTGTCGTTGCACTCGGACCAGGTCGTCGGCACGACCGTCTTCTCATCCGCATAGAGCAGCTTGCCCATATCTTCGGCATTTTCCTGGCCGTAGCACTTCTGCGCATATTCGCGGTAGACATCTTCCGCGCTCTGGTATTTCTCTTCGCTGTCCCATGGCGCCTTGGCGATATACATGATCTTCGGATCGACCGCGTCGCTCAGCCGCCAGGTCAGCGTAAACAGTCCCTGCATCGTATCCTTGTTTTCCTGATAGGCCTTGACCGTATCGGACAGCTCCATGTTGTATGGATAGTAATAGACCGAAGAATCAAAGTCTCTTTCCACCCATGGTCCGCCCCAGTATTCCTTGCCTGGATAAGCCTCGCTGCCGTTGACGAATCCCGCGGAATAATTGGAGATCGGCGCGATCACGACATCATCGGGCAGCGAGCGGGCGATCTCTTCGCTGATCCCCCATCCGGAAACCGCGATCTGCATGTCCGGCCGTTTCGCCCTGACCGTCTCATACATCCGATCGAAGCAGTCCCGCCATCTGCTCAGCGCGGCCGGATCGCTGACGATCATCTCGCTGATATACAGGATCAGCGTATCCAGATCCTCGTAGTTGGCCATGACGGTCTCTGCCTGCAGCTCCGGCAGTCCCGGCGCATCGGCGCTGACGCCGTAATCCGGCATGACGAGGTCGATATCCAGCCCCAGCCCGATCTTGACGCCGCGGGAATGGGCATACTGGATGATGTACTGGAACATCGAATACCCTTTGGCAAACACTTCTGTGTTGCTCAGGGAATCGTTATGCAGCGTGGCGTCCATGCCGAAATCATAATCATCAAACAGATCGGACGCGCCGAACCGGTATTCGTTGACATCCCAGGCAGGTCCATACCATCCATGCCCGCTGCCTGCGGTGGCATTCCAGTTTCGTGAGGTGATGCCATCATAGGTAAAATTGTGGAACATCTCGTTGTGTCCGTTCTGCCCGTTATAATTGTGGATATTCAGGAAATTCATCCTCATCCGCGCCATCTGATCGATGACGTATTTCCAGTCCTCGAGGGAATAGACCGTGGAAGACTGCGGGAAATTGGTCCATGGCAGGATGCCGCGCATATACTGCCGCGGCGTCTTGGCCTCGTCTACTTCCGGCATGTAAAATTCGCCCTGTTCTTCAGGGATCACATCGCCGGAAAAGTAAAATCCGATCCCATAGTGGTCATCCAGCAGGCCGTAAACGCCATACAGCAGGCCCGCATCGTCATGTCCGCCGATGTACAGCGTATCCTCGCTCTTCTTCAGGACATAGCCTTGTTCCCCGATCGATTCGATCTCTGCTTCGATCGGCTTCAGGCTTGCCGCATCTTCTTTCGTCCCCAGCACGAACGCGTGGGAAACATCCGTATCCGCATCCAGATCCATGATCGGCAGCCATGTCCCAAACAGCTGATACAAGTATTTCTGCAGTTCTTTGGCCGCATATTCCTGCATCTCTCCTGCATCGTCATCCAGCAGGATCCGCTCTTGCGGCAAAGCGTCGTCGGCATGTGCCTCGATGCCATAGCTGCCGATCAGTGACCCTGCGGCCACCATCAGCGCCAAGACGCTCAGGCACATTCGTTTGATCATCTTTTTCATGCTTTCCTCCATTTGATCCTCATCCAACTCTTGCGCGCGAGAAAGGCCTGCTGTCGGCATGTCCAGCATCCCATCAAGCGCGTCTGATCCGGCCGATCTTCCCGAACGGCAGTCAATTTGCTTCTTGATGATGGCTGAGCCCGTTTCCTGGGCGCTTCAGCCTGATGATATCGCCTCCCATCTGTGATCTCTGCCTTCTGTTGAACGCAGAAATGGATAACAGCGCTGATCCGCTGATTCCGGTCTTGTCTCATCATAAAGTACGCATCTATATCGTCAAACGTCATCTGTTCTTTTTTCTCATTATAACAATGCGTCCATATGCCGGCAATTTCAAATTTCCGTCATCTGATTTTCCCTATTTTTTTACTCTGCTCAGCATATCCGCGCAGCGTCTTGTATTCAGCCAACGGCATCTATCCGTGTAGATGTCCTGTCTGTTTCAGCGATGCCACCTTGCCTTAGTCAGACGCTTCGCAGATCAGCGACAGGCGGACGACATAGAATGAAAAACTGCCCTTGACCATATGGCCGAGAGCAGCAGACTGTTGCGATTGCGACATTTCCTAGAATCTTACAAGCTCTGTTTATCTTTATCGCAAAATGCCTTTTTAAATAAGAAAACCATCATATCCTGATTTCGAGAGCTTTCTCAACAATTCTTCCTGCATAAAACGCTGTAGGCACTGTTGATAACTGATCCCAGCATCCTTCGCTTTATTTTTGAGCTTTGCCAGAACAGATGCTGCTATATCTGCCATTACAACCACGCTCTTATCGATTCTTTGACTTTTTTGTACACGCAAAACTTTCGCATATTCCATAAGGTGTCTGGTGCTTTCTTTCACTTTAATGCGCTGTTCTGCACTTACAGTTTATGCAAACTAAACGCAGCTTTGCTCCCCTTAGTGTTGCATTACCTTGTTTCCTTCAGTAAAATTAAATATTGCTCGCAAGCTGCAGCAAATATGGATACAATATAGATAAAGGCGTATGATGAGCATGGCAACTACATCCATAGTTTACGCCCGTTATTGGTACAGAATTAAAAGAAAACGCAGAAGAAATTCTGTCTCAGCTTGGCGTTTCTCCATCTAGTGCTATTCAGATGCTCTACGCTCAGATTATCCTAAAAAGAGGATGCCCTTTGAACTTCGGCTCCCCTCCGAAAAGCCAGCCGCTATGGCCGCATGACCCGTGAACAATTTGACACAGAGCTGATGAAAGGCATAGAGTCCATGAATGAACTCCAGGAAAACCTATACAGCAGACGAAGTAGATGCCAAGCTGAAACAAGAGTTTGACATATGAGTGATGCCTATTCTACTTACTGCAAGAAAAAGCTGACCTGTAAGTGATCTGCGCTTACATGCCTTCGGCCTCGAAGCACTTGATCCGGTTAATCGCATCCAAGAGGAAATACGGCCGCTGGATTTTATGCCGGCCCGCTATACCATTATGATCGGTGCCGTAGAAAAGCATAAGTTATATTGATGACGACAGCCTCACAATAACTATCCGGATCTTCTATGGTGGAAGAGATATCGAGGGTATCGTTAATTCAAGCATGTATATTAAAATATGAGAATGATTAGGGAGGAACGAATATGAGTAAACGCAAACGCAAAGAAGCCCAGTTTGATGAATTCGATACTGAATTTTTTGCCCAACTTGATTTTCTAGGAAATGATTATGGCAATGCTCTAGAAACGATCGAACAGCAAGAGAAAGATATTCAAAAACTTATGGCTTTGCTAATCGAAAACGGAATCGCAATTCCAAGCAAACTAGTGGATCGATACATAAAACGTATCCCTGATACGGATGATATGGAAGACGATCTCCCATTTTAATATGAAATAAAAATGATGGTCAAATTAATCGACCACCAAAATTAATTAAAAGAATTTACACACTTTTCTTGATAAACCCTAACATTAATGGAATAAATTGAACAAGGCTGACGATTATGTTGGCCTTGTATTTATATTTTTCCTTTTAACTGGATATCATCACAATACAATGGCTTCAAGTTTGTACATTGTCTTTCTCATGGCCTACCTTTACCAATTTAGCTTCTCTACGCTTATACGCCTGTTCAGTTCTTCAATGCGGTAATCGGTACTACAAACACACCATCTGGGCGTTGATAAGCCGCATTGCTCATTCCGCAGAGCACACAGCATACCGATGGTGCTTTGCCTTCGAGATCCCGATCTATCTGTGATCTGATCTTGTTCAGATTATCTGCCGCGGCATCGATCTGATGAGCTCCCAATTTGATTTCAAAAGCACACCATTGTCCATCCGGCAATTCGATCACTGCATCAATTTCCTGATTTTGATAATCTTGATAATGATACAGATGAGCACCGAAGGATTCTGCATAGATGCGAAGATCTCGTTCACATAATGCCTCAAAGAGAAATCCTAATGTTTCCAGATCACCCGTTAAGCTTTCTGTTGTGGCATTCAAGAGAGCGCAAGCCAGTGAAGGATCAGCAAAATGGCGTTTTTCAGCCTGCTTCACGCGCACAGAAGAACGAATCCCGCTAGAAAAAGGCGGCTGATTCTCTGTAATAAACAGACGCTTGAAAATATCCAGATAGGCCGCAACCGTATTTGCATCGATATCTTCGTCTTCCATGGCCCGGATATCTTTCATCAGCGTCTTATTGGTCACCGTAGTACTTTCATTTCGCGCAAGAGAACGTAAAAGCAAATGCATCTTATGAGAATCTCGTTTTACTCCATCTATGCGATACACATCATCATCAATGACCGCATTCAAGTATTCCGCGGGAAGCAGCTTTGCTTGTTTCTCAGGCAACCCTAAACTTCCTGGCCAACCTCCGCGAATGATCAGTTCGATCAGTTTGATCAAGCTCACATCACCGCTCATGATCGGTTTCAGTTCTCCGTGACACAGTCTTTCCAATGACACTTCTCCTGTTGAATCCCCAGATTCCCACAAAGACATTGTCCGCATACGCAAACGTGCGATACGTCCTGCGCCACTATGCAGGATCCCTTTATGATTCGGCGTGGCTGAACCGGTAAGAATAAATTGCCCCTTCTGTGTAGTCTGGTCAACTTTAAACCGTACTGCATCCCAAAGTGTAGGGACCTCCTGCCATTCATCGATCAAACGAGGTGTTTCTCCCTCTAAGACCAAAGCCGGAGATAACTCCGCCAACTGACGATTTTGAAAATTACCCGCAGGGTCTCCGATATAAATTGCACTTTTGCTGTGATATGATGAAGTCCAAGTTTTTCCGCACCATTTTGGTCCCTCGATACAAACAGCACCAAGAGCCTTAAGATACTCCTCTACTTGTCGATCGATAATGCGATTTTTATCGTTTTGTCTTTCCATCTGATCACCTCATATTATTAGTACTCACTATGCCCCATTCAGTCGGATTCAGCAAATTCATTCAGACAGATTCGTATAATTGATTCAGTCATATTTATGCGTTGCCTTTAGTTTTGCTCGCCATTGAGATTTTTCAGTTCCCTGCATGTTTATTCTCTGATCACATGAAAAGCCAATGTTATGTCTTCCTCAATTCGCTGCGATTGTTTTGATGTAAAGCATAGCACAAACAGAAGAAAAAAATATAAATAAAAAATGCACTTCAAAGCAAAAAAAATGAAGTGAGATCGTCTGAGAAAAACAACGATCATTTAGAGACTCATGATAAGAAACAAATGAATCCTTTTCGTATCCGAAAAGCAAAAGACAGCGTATGGATCGAGAGTGTAATATAAACCGTGTAAGTTGAGAACATGCAGCTCAACTTTCACGGTTTTCTTTTTTTACATTTATGATATGATTGGAGGAAAAGTAAGGAAAGATGGAAATGGCAAAAATTAAAAGAGATCCAAAAAAAGTTGCTTTGGCTCAAGCTATCCTTGACGCTTATCAGCCTAAATCCGCAGAAGAAATGAATGATGCGCTCAAAGACCTGTTTGGCCCCATGTTTGAAGCAATGCTCAAAGGAGAATTGAATCATCATCTTGGCTATGAATCAAATGATAAATCGCAGAAAAAAGATGATAATCGACGTAACGGTTATGGTAAGAAGCAGATCAAGACGACTCAGGGCGATATCGCGATCAATGTCCCCAGAGACCGTGATGGTTCTTTTGAACCTCAACTTGTTCCAAAACGAAAAAAAGATGTTTCTGCAATCGAAAATAAGGTTCTGGCTATGTATGCGCGCGGCATGTCGCAAAGAGATATATCCTCGACGATCGAGGATATCTATGGCTTCAGCATGTCACATGAGATGATCTCGGATATCACTGACGCGATCGTTCCTGAGCTTGAAGAATGGCGCGTAAGGCCTTTGAAGAAGTGCTACGCGTTCCTCTTTGTTGATTGCATGTACGTTACGCTGAGAAGCGATTATCAGAGCAAAGAGTGCGCGGTATACGTCATATTAGGATATGATCTCGATGGAAAGAAGGACATCCTGGGATTATGGCTGAATGAAAGCGAGAGCAAGAATTATTGGATGCAGGTATTCGATGAGATCCACAGTCGCGGCGTAGAGGATGTGTTCTTCATCTCGATGGATGGAGTAAGCGGATTAGAGGCAGGGGCAAAAGCGATATTTCCTAAGGTGATCGTACAAAGATGCATCGTACATCTGATAAGAAATTCGATCAAATACATTCCCACAAAGGAATACAAGCCATATACGCAAAGCCTGAAGAAGATATACGGAGCAGTAAACCTGAAAGCAGCGAACGCGGCATTTGAAGTGTTCTGCAAAGAGTGGGAGAAGTACCCAGGAGCGGTCGAAGTATGGAAGCGCAATTACGCGCATATCGAGCAGTTATACGATTATGGTCAGGCAGTAAGACGAATAATGTATACGACCAACGCGATCGAAGCGATCAATTCCAGTTTTAGAAAGGTAACGAAAAAAGGAGCGTTCCCCAATGAGACAGCGTTGCTCAAGCTGTTATATCTACGAGTTATGGAATTAGAGAAGAAGTGGCAAAATGGGCATATAGCGAACTGGTCGCTGGTCTTGAATCAATTGATGGTCAATGAGCAATTTCATGATCGGATCAGCAAATATCTGAACAAATGAGAAGAAAACCGGAATAGAGCAATAGCCAAGGCAATTTCAGCCTTGGCTATTAAAAGTGGTGATGATAAATCTGTAGATAACAAAATAGATTCACACTTGTGAAAAAACTAACAAAGAAATTTACACACTTTTCTTGACAAACCCGGAAATTCAGATTGCCTGACAGCCGCTCTGCTCATGAGACGCCCAGAGCGAAATGCTCGCACTTTAAAAGTACTTGTTAAGATTGCCAGCAATCCTTACAGAACAAAAAGGCGGCAAGAATGATCGACATCTGTCTCACCGCCTGTCACGTTTCACTGGGCTGAGATTCGGATAAAAGGATCTTATGTCAGCGGCTCTGCTCATTTCATGCCGCTTTATTCCGCCAGAGAAAAGGTGATGTTCACCTCATCTTTTCCAAGTGCGTCTTGCCAGCCGCGCAGATCATCGATCTTTCCCAGCTTTGTATAACTCCAGGAATTCGTACCATAGAACACGACGATCTGATTTCCCTGATAAAGCACGATATCTCCTGACTGAGTCGTGGTCTGCACATCGTCTGCAGGGAGCGAGAAACCCAGGGCGCCCACTTTCTCAAAGCCTGCGTAATCGCTCATCGAAACAGTGAGCGGTTCATCCTGCAAATGTGCAGCAAAAGCCTGGGCCGCTTCATTTTCTGCCAATGTGGCAGTGAAGCTGGAGCTGCCGATCTCCACGATCATTTTTTCTTCCATCTGTTCTTCCTCCTCGATCTGTCCCTCATTCATCGCTGCTTGTTCACCTTGCTGTGCAGCCTGTGTCTCATTTTGGCTTTCGGCACAGCCAGACAGCAAGAAAAGCGTACATGCAAGACAGAAACATATTCTTTTCATCAGCATCTTTTTCTTCCCTCATGTCATTGCGATCGGGCAGCTGGTGCTACATGCTTTCGATCAGGATCTTTTTGACTTCATCCCGGCTGAGGACTTTATATCCGCCTTCCATGATCAAGGTGCCATCCGCGATACCATCAAGCATCGCTTCAGTGACGCCTAATTCAGTGAGACGCATCGTCAGTCCAAGTTCCCGCATCCAGCTTTCCATCGCATTCAATCCTTCTGCCGCGATCTGCGCATCGCTTTTTCCAGAAGGATCCACATCCCACACATTGATGGCAAAGCGTTTAAATTTGGTCAAGCCGTATGGCATGATATATCGATAATAAGGAAGCGATACCGCAGCCAGCGTCATGCCATGGGTGGCATTCGTATATGCGCCCACGGACTGCCCGATCATGTGCACCATCCAGTCTGTCGTCTTGCCTCGGGAGATCAGCGTGTTCAATGCCCATGTGGCGGTCCACATGATATTGCTGCGGGCCTCATCATCGTGCGGTTCCCGATTGGCGATCCTGCTGGAATGCAGCAAAGAGCGCATCAGTCCCTCACTGAGATAATCACTGGTATTGTCATCCTCGCCCGAAAAATACTGTTCGCAGATATGATTGAAGATATCGTAGATACCCGCCGTCATCTGCTCATGTGGCAATGTCATCGTATAGCTCGGATTCAAGATGGCAAAGCGCGGCATGATCTTCTCATCCGCAAAGACATGACCGATCTTCATCTTGGTCTTGGGATTCGTAATGACTGCGCCCGCGTTCATCTCTGAGCCTGTGCCGGCCATCGTCAATACACAGCCGACCGGCAGCGTCTCGCATTCTGGCTCTTCAAAGCGGACATAATACTTCTCCCATGGGTCTTCCGCGCAGTTCACACAGACCGATACGGCCTTCGCATAATCGCACACCGAACCGCCGCCTACCGCTAGGAGCAGATCCGCGTGATGCGCACGGGCGATCGCTATTCCCTCATACAGCTTTTCCAAGGTCGGGTTCGGCATGACCCCGGCGATCTCCGTGACATGCTTTCCATGCGCGTTCAGGATCTGGCATACTTCATCATAGATACCGTTTTTCTTGATAGACCCACCGCCATAGATCAGGATCACATTGTTTCCATACTTAGGCAACTCCGCATTCAGATAGCGCAATGAATCATTTCCAAAATACAGTTTCGTCGGATTACAATAAACAAAATTTCCAAGCATCGTTCACCGCTCCTTCCATATATCTTATAAGAACGCGCCGTTGCAGACCTGGAGGACCTGTCCTTTTACCGCTTTGCCCATCTTGCTTGCCAAAAACAGACATGCGTAAGCCTGATCCATTGGATCGCATTCAGGACCAGGAAAATAGACAAAGTGCTTGCTGTATTCCAGCATCTTTGCCCCGCCAGGCTGTTCCCCTGCTTTATTGGCCAAATGGGCCGGTGTGAGCGTTGCGCCAGGCGCGACCGCGTTGCAGCGGATATTGGTATCGATCAGCCGCATGGCCACATTCTTGGTCAGCGTGTTCAGTGCGCCCTTGGTCGAAGTATAAGTTGCGCCGCAGAATGGCCGCGTGCCATTGACCGAAGAGATATTGATGATCACCCCGTCATTTTTGGGCAGGAAGATCTTCAGCGCTTCCCGGATATAGCGCATCGGGCCGCCCAAATTCGTATCCATGACATACTTCATCCACTCATCGTCTGTCTCATCGATCATCTTCTGCTCACCGATGCCGGCATTATTGATCAGGATATCCACATCCCCAAAGGTGTCTAAAGCTGTCCCAAATACCTTCTTTGTGTCTGCTGTAGAGCACACATCTGCCACGACGCCGACGGCCTTTCCGCCTTTGGCCTTGATCGCGTCCACCAATTCATCCAGTTTTTCCTGATGTCTGGCCGTGATCACGACGCTGGCGCCTTCTTCCGCAAACAGCTCTGCCATCGATCGTCCCATGCCATAACTGGCACCTGTAATGATCGCGACTTTTCCATCTAATAATCTTGCCTCCATATCCAGGCTCCTTTCTCTCGCTGATTTCATTTTATGATGCACCATATCATATTTCAAATACTTATATTAAATAGTCTTCCATAGTTTTTGACTATGTTTTTTTGGATGTGTCAGATCTTCCACCTGCTAATTTATGGTGTGATTCAAAAATATTTTGTAATAAGCGAGATGATCCGCGCAGAGCCATCTCGATATGAACCATTTAGAATTTCTTCAGGAAGCTTTCTACAACAAGAAAAAGTCATCTGTTCAAAGGTAAAACGCCTTTTTGTCCTGTCTCTCGCTGAACATGTTAAAATACATATAGCTCAATGCACTGCAAATGTTCATTGCTGTTTTCGACCAAATATACCTAGAGGAGGATCACTGATGAAATGTTATCAATGGAAAAAAACTGTGATTGAATGCTCACTTGATCAAATCATTCGTATGGATCTCCCTATGCTGGTGATCACCACTGATGAAGAGATCAAAGCTGATCCGCATTTAGATCAAATGCTCCCGGAGGGAAGCAAAAAGGAAAATCGAAAAAGCAAGTGTTATGCCGAAAACCACACCAGATATATTTCAGGTCATCTGAAAGATCTCAAGACAATGCGTCAAAGACATATTGAATTTCGATTCATCTTGTTTTCCAAAGGCTGTATCCTCATCAGCATCTCTTCTGATCCACAGCTGATGCATCAGGCATTAAAAGACAGTACTTCCCCTTTTGATTTCTTTGTCAGATTGCTTGAGAAGATGCATGAACATGATTACTACATCATCAGCGAGCTTGAAGAAAAGCTGGATCGTTTAGAGGATGAGATCCTGGACAACAAGCTGAATAACTTTGATCGCGCCTATTCAAAGATCCGTTTTAAGATCCGCCACTCTTACCGTCATTACCAGCAGCTCGAGGATTTCTGTGACAAGCTGCTGGAAAACCACATCAACCTGTTTGACATGGAGACGATCTCTGCGCTTACGCGGTTCAGCGAACAAGCCGAAAGAACACATGATGATCTGTATGGATTACGTGAATACTCCATGCAGATCGGGCAGGTCCACGAATCCCAGATCGACCAGCGGGAAAACCACATCATGAAGATACTGACTACAGTCACCATTTTGTTTTCCCCAGCAACTTTGATCGTCGGATGGTACGGCATGAATTTTACGAAAATGCCTGAATTACAATGGGATCTTGGCTATTTGTTCGTGATCCTGCTCAGCATCTCGGCCACGGTCATCACGTTCTTGATCTTAAAGATCAAAAAATTTTTCTGATGAACGCTGCTGCATGATCAAAGAAGATCGACAATGCGAAAAAACGCTGCTTCCTCTTGCGGAGCAGCTTTCTGCCTGTCATCATTATGAGAACATGCACCCTCAATGCGCATGGATGCTTAATTTCTTGTTTGATCAGCTATCCTTTTGCAAAAAAAAGCCGCCTGATCTCTCAAGTGACTTTAGTTCATCCTATCCTGTGCCATCATTTTGCAAAGTCAGGACTCTTCAACATCAATTCTTTCGATCTTGAAGATAACGGGTCTGGTGCCGTCATTGCAGCAGGCAATCATGACTTTATCATCATTTGTCCATCCATGCATGATCGCTCCGCCCTGCAATGCGGAATAAATATATCTGCTGATGGCGTCCCATGCTTCTGAACAGAAGGGGACGCCTTCGCTTTCGCAATGCATCGTTCCAGGGGAAAGCAGCACGCCTTCATCTGGCTGTCCGCTTTTCACCAGAGTACCTGCTCCCATATGCCAGTAATCATCTCGCTCATCATTTCGATAAAACATAAATTCATCGCCCACATGATAACAAGCACATTTCCCGCTGTTGGGGTTTGCGCAATATTGTGCTTGTAATTCTGGAAATAACTTTTTGTCTAAAACAGTAACCTTTACTCTATGTTCCATATCGCATCTTTTCTCTTTAACGATATCGCGGCCAGCCTTGGCCAGATATCCTCTGCCGTTTGACTTCATTCGAGCAGAAATGATCAGTCATATTTTTCGATGTTCACCGTAGCAATCGCTGATTGATTCGGTTTCCCCGTAACAAGATCCTGCGGCGCAGGCACCAGCATCATGAAGCCGTCTTTCCCATATCGTTTTTCATAGCCTTGCGCATATTCCTGATCCACAGCGATATGCTGGACTTCTCCGATCACCATGGACGTGATTCCCGCGACGCTGAGGTCTTGTATCGATCTTAAGGTGCATTCCATCTGGATGAATGCCTCTTGGATAACCGGGGCATGGATCGTCTTCGCCTCGGAAAGTCCAAACCCGCCTGCCTCAAACTCATCCGTTTCCATCTCATTTTGATGGATCGTGTCTACTAACCGATCGTAATCGCTGATCGGCAGAAAGTTGATGCAGAAGCACTTCTCTCTCTGGATATTGGCATAAGTATGCGTATGCTGATACAGATTTCCCATTACCGCAAAGAAAGCGGTCTTATCGCCGTGAAAGCTGCTCCATGCATGAAAACAGACATTTGGCTTTCCATTATCTTTCCAAGTGGTGATTGCAAACAAGACTGAAGATATTCCCGCAGTGACTTCAAAGTGTGAAAAAAGTTCAAATTCTTCCGGATACAAAGCGTCAAAATACTTGGGAAACGCTTTCCCGATCGCTATTTTCATCATCACACCTAGTGGTAGTATAAAAATAGTACAAAGTAAAGATGCCATGCAGACCTAAATCATGTATGATAAGAGAGATGATAAAA
>UQPV01000042.1 GCA_900543035.1 uncultured Solobacterium sp. | reverse complement strand
TTCGCCAGATCAGTATGAAAAAGAATACTATGCAGCGTTAGATGAAAGAGCTGAAGCTTTAGCAGGGTAACTCAACATTAAAAGGGCATATTTAATTTGTACTTTTTCTTGACATAGGACCAACATTCGGGCATACGATGATAAGGGGCGTCGTGACAGTCGTGTAGAACTCGACGAACAGCGAGCGCCGCTACTAACCCTGGCTTTTGAGAAATACGCTACCGGCGACTGGACGCTTTCCTCATTAGCAGAGCATCTGACAGATTTGGGACTTGACACCCCGGCAACGCCAAGACGGCCATCCCGGCCAATCACGAAGAAACAGCTCCACAATATTTTACTTAATCCTTACTACAAAGGCATCGTGACCTATAACGGCGTACAGTATGAAGGAAAGCAGCCACTAATCATTGATCCCGGCACCTGGGAAAAAGTGCAAGGTGTTCTCAAAAGCCATGTCAACGGGGAACGCAGCCGTATCCATGAGCATTATCTCAAGAGCACGGTTTATTGCGGCCATTGCGGCTCCCGCCTGATTATCCACAACGCGAAATCCCATACGGGAACCAGATACCCGTACTTCGTATGTATCGGTCGTCACGACAAGAAAACCAACTGCACTCAGAGAGCAGTCCTCATTGAAGAGGTAGAAGCCAGAATCGAACAGCTTTACGAAAAAATCTCGTTCACGGCAGAATTTACAGCATTCATGCAAAAGTACGTGGATACTCAGATCGACAAACTGGCAGAAACCTTCAAAGAGGAACAGAAAAGGCTCAAGCTGGAAAAAGACAAGCTGGAGCGCAAACAGCACAAACTGCTGCAGGCGCACTACGAAGATGCCATTCCCCTTTCACTCCTTAAAGAAGAACAACGGGAGATCAGCAAAACTCTTACCAATATCAATGAACGGATGAAGGCTTACGATATAGGGCTGGATGATGCTAAAGAGAACCTTCGCTATGTTTTTGAGCTGTTGGACGACTGCGGTAAAGTCTACAAGTTTGCCGATGAGCAGGAGAAACGGCTTCTCAATCAGGCATTATTCAAGAGGATTTTGGTGTATGATGACCTTAGCCTCTCCGCAGAGTTTAACGCTCCCTTTGATACCGTTATCAGCCCTTCCGCACAATGTCTGGGTGCGAATAGCAAGGGGAATGATCCTGTATCGAATCAGGAAAGCCTATTCACTCAGGTCTTGTGGTCACAATTAGCTGAGAAAGAGGCTGAGTCTGTCAAGCAAAAAGAGCAGCTCGATATGGCTGCTCTTTTTGGTAAAACCTCGCAGAACCCTCATTTTTTTGATGAGAGTTTAAGTAAGGACAATCTGCTGCAATCAGATGATGAGAAAAACATAAAAAGAAGTGAGCAGTCAGACCCACAAAATCCTACTGCTCACTTTATAAAAACTACTCAAACCGCAATTTTTTTTAGTGCAGGTTTAAGTATGGCTATTCTGGTGCGGGCGACAGGACTCGAACCTGCACGGTTGCCCGCCAGATCCTAAATCTGGTGCGTCTGCCAATTTCGCCACGCCCGCATGTGTTAGTAATTATAGCATACTTTCATGCGTTGGCAAGCAAATTCAGACAGAACATCATGAACATCATGAACCGCGTTTTTTTCAGCAGCCACATGCTCATGCGGTAGAGCATCGGATGGACAGGGAGATCAAATTCGCCGATGAGCTCTTTCACGGTCGGATTGAAGTTTGCTTTGTAGACAGAGAGGCCATCCTTCAGCGTGCTTTCCACTCCGCCCATCGACACATACTGATATCCACGTTCAAACGCATAGGCGAACTGTGTGCAGTAGATCAGATATTGCGGACGGAAGGTGCGGAAGTCTTCGTTCATGCCGGCATACAGCATTTCCATCGTCTTGCCGAAGCCGACCATCAGTCCGCCGGCCGCCACGCATTCCTGCGGATATTTTTCCAGCAGCGGCGCGATGGATGCTTTTTCCTGGGTGAGCTGGGTCAGCCGTTGGTTCAGCTTCCGCGCTGCTTTTCGTCCCAGCTCGGGATCCTGCAGCTGCGCGTGGATCTGTTCTTCTTCCTGACATAAGCCGGCATGATAGGCAGGAACATCGATGCGTGCCAGGAAGAGATGCGCGTGTTCCTTATATGTGCGCATGAGGCGGTTGAAGTATTCTTCATCCCGCAGGTGGATATGCTTGCGGCTTTCCGTGCTGCGCATGACTTCCGCAAACAAAGGCAGTTCTTCGATCGACGCTTCAGCGACCTTGACTTGTTTGCGTATTGCGACGTTGCGGGAGCGGATCGTCGATTGCGGCAGTTGGGCATCCAGATCGCCACAGGCTTCGACGCCCATCGAGAAACGGGGCTGCACGCTGTCGCTGATCATCAGCGGAAACCCATGGTGGATGGTTCCGGCCTGCTTCATGTTTTCGATGCACCGCAATGCTGCCGGGTCTTCCTCAGGCTGCGTCGTGCCATAAGGATAGCTGCGCAGCAGCACTGCGGGATCCATCTTGATGAAGATGCAGCGCTGTTTTTTCGCCCATGCCGTCAGCGCCTGGAAGAAGGATCGGGTCATCTCCTCGTCTGTGAAGTCCATGATCGGTCCGCGGGGAATGTACATCATGCACAGGCCCAGCGGCAGCCGGCGGATCAGGATGAGCGCGGAGGCGGCCAGCCTGGATCGTTTCCGCAGGCCGACGATCTGATGATCCCAGCTGGATTTCACCTCGGCCCAGGCGGAAGACTGCAGCAGGTCGCAAAGCGGATGCGCCTTGACAAAGGCGTCGTGCTCACGGGGATCGACGCTGTCGATGAACTGATACATCTTGCTCTCTCCTGTCTTTTTTGTATGGCATATATATCATATAACAGTCTGGTAGATATTTTCACCAATGCGCTGAAAAACTTACTTTTTTTGAGAGGAGAGGTGATCTTGCGCAAATTTAAACAAAATCTGATATTCGTTTTCTTGATTTTGTTCTATAATAATAGCGTTTTGTGAAGTGAGGAATGGGCATGTTTACAAGGATATTGACAAAAATGGGCTATACGAAAGAGGAGACGAGCTGGATCCTCTATGACATCGGCAACTCTGCGCAGGTGCTGACGACGTGCACGGTCATCTTCCCGCTGCTGATCGCGCAGATCACGCCGGGAGATTCCAGCGTCTATGTCGGCTGGGCCAATACGGTGTACGGCCTGCTGCTGGCGGTGATGTCGCCGATCCTGGGCACGGTCGCGGACTATAAGGGACGAAAGATGCAGATGTTTCGCTTTTTCCTGTATATCGGGATCATCGGCGGATTTGCGCTGGCGCTGCCGTTCATCGATTACCGCATGGCGCTGATCATCTTCGTGATCGCCATGGTCGGCTACAATGGCACGATCATCTTCTATGACGCGTTCATCGTGGATGTCTGCGATGACGATGAGCGAGTGGATAAAGTGTCGGCGGCCGGCTATGCCTGGGGCTATGTCGGCTCGACGCTGCCGTTTCTGATCTTCGTCATCCCCTTTGCGCTCGTGACGCTGCTGGGAGATGTGCAGATCGGCCCCTTTACGCTGACGTATCGCTGGGGATGCGGCCTGACGATGGCCATGGCCGTGCTCTGGTGGCTGATCTATTCCAGACCGATGCTGAAAAATGTCAGACAGAAAAAATACCATGAACCGGTCGATCATGTGGTGCGGGAATCCTTTGGCCGGCTGTGGCGCACCTTCAAGGATGTCCGCCGCAACCGCAACATCTTCTTGTTCTGTCTCTCTTATTTCTTTTATATCGACTGTGTCAACACGGTCATCAAGATGGCGGTCTCGCTGGCGACAGAGATGGGCATCAGCGATGTGCTGAGCCTGGTCGTGGTCATCTTCATCAATTTGTTCGCGTTCCCCAGCGCCATATTTTATGGCTGGCTGGTCAAGCGTTTCGGCTCCAAGCCGATGATCTATGCCGGCATCATCGGCTACATCGGCGTGATCACCTGCGGCGCCCTGATCCCATACAATGTGAATTTCATCTGGGCCGTCGCCATCCTCGTCGGACTGTTCCAGGGCGGCATCCAGGCAACGTCGCGTTCCTATTTCGCCCGGCTGATCCCGGATAAGGAAGACAGCAACGAGTTCTTCGGCTTCTTCTCGGTCTTCTCGAAGTTCTCTTCCATCCTGGGGCCGATGGCCATCTCGATCATCATCATGATCACGGGACAGACGAATCTGGGCATCCTCGGCCTCATTCCGATGATGCTCATCGGCGGCGCGCTGCTGCTGTTCGTCAAGGACCCCGAAAAAGCGGCGCAGTAACTGAAGCGGATCATTTTGGTCCGCTTTTCTGCTGTTTGTCGTCCGTTTGGCGGCTGATGATGTATAATAAGGAGAGAAAGAGGGGTTATGATCCATGAGACTTGAAAATGAACGATATGTGGCGACATTCACGACCAAAGGCGGGGAGATCGAAAGCTTCACCGATAAGCAGACCGGCATCCAATATATGTACCAGGGCGATACGCCTTACTGGGGCGGCAGCAATCCCACGCTCTTTCCGATCGTGGGCAGCACCTTCACCAAGGACTACGAGATCGACGGCAAGAAGTATGCGATGAAGAATCACGGCTTGATTCGCTATGCGCAGCTGCATGAGATCGAAGCCGGAGAAGGCGAAGTGGCGATGGCGCTGGACAGCGATGAGGATACGCGCGCGAAGTATCCGTTTGACTTTCATTATGAGATCCGTTATCGCCTGGAAGGCGCCAAGCTGCATGTGACGTATTTCATCACCAACACCGGCGATCGGGACATGCCCTTCAGCTTCGGGCTGCATCCCGGATTCCGCTGCCCGCTGTGCGAGGGGGAGCGCTTTGAGGATTATACGGTGCGCTTTTCCCAGCCGGAGGAGATGACGCAGCTCGTCATGGACCTCAGCGGCAAGACACCTTATGAGAACAAAGCGGTGTCCCTGCAGGAGATCCCCTGTGATTATGCGCTGTTTGCACAGTATTCCACGCTCATCTACCGCGGCATGAAGAGCAGCTTCGTCACGCTGGAAGGCAAGGCGCATCACGGCGTAAAGGTAGACATCAGCGGGTATCCGCTGTTCGCGGTATGGACGGCGGCCACGGACGCTCCGTTCATCTGCTTGGAGCCATGGTATGGACACAGTGATTTTTCTGAGGTAAAGGAAGATTTCTATCACCGTGAGGGAACGCAGATCCTCTCCGCGGGCCAGACCTTTACCACCGCCTATGCCATCGAGGTGTTCTGATCGTCGGGCGAAAGCGTTTCAATATTGTGAAAAACCGTTTCTGTAGCGGTCAAGCTGTGCTATAATGGTAAAAGAAATCAACAATAGGAGGAGATCACATGGAAGTAATTGTTGTAAAAGACTACGACGCAGTCAGTGAAAAAGCGTTTGAGGTGATGAAGGAGGTCGTGACTTCCAAGAAGGCGCCGGTGCTGGGCCTTGCCACAGGAAGCAGCCCGGTCGGACTGTACAAGAACATGATCAAGGATCATGAAGAAAACGGAACGAGCTATGCCGATGTCGTGACATTCAACCTCGATGAATATGTAGGCATTGACCGCAACCACGAACAGTCTTACTGGACGTTCATGCATGAGAACCTGTTCAAGGGCATCGACGTCAAGGAAGAAAACGTGCATGTGCCTTATGGAAACACCAAGGCGGACTGCGAGGCATATGAGAAGGCCATGGAAGACTACAGCGTGGATATCCAGGTGCTGGGCATCGGCGCAAACGGCCACATCGGATTCAATGAGCCAGGCACGCCGTTCACGGAAGAGACACATATCGTGACGCTGACGGAAAAGACCCGTCAGGACAACGCGCGCTTCTTCGAGGGAGACATCAACAAGGTGCCGACCCATGCGATCACGATGGGCATCGCCACGATCATGAAGGCGAAGAAGATCCTGTTGGTTGCGACCGGAGAAAACAAGGCTGACGCCATCAAGGCGATGGTGGAAGGCGAGCCGACACCGGAATGGCCGGCATCCGTCCTGCAGAATCATCAGGATGTCGTCGTCATCGTCGATGAAGCTGCCGCAAGCAAGCTGAGCCGCTGATCCAAAAGTCATTATTTTACACGTTCATGTGTGGAATAATGACTTTTTTTGTGGTATAAGTGTTACGAGGTGTTTGAAATGGAAAAAAAGAAAAACATTCGTAAATGGCTGTATAATATCGCCATACTGTTTTTCCTCGGCGTGATGATCTTTGCCGCGTGCAATCTCATCCCGCTGCTGATCCAGGATCATCAGGACAATGAGACCCGCAAGGAATGGGACAGCATGGTGCTCAAGAAACAAGACCAGGAGGATCAGGACGGCACGGAAGAGGAAGAAAGCAACGAACCGGTGGTGCTCGATCCGGACTGGGCGTCCTTGCAGAGCACTAACCCGGATATCGTGGGCTGGATCTACATCCCGGATACCGTGATCAATTATCCGATCGTGCAGGGAAGCGATAATGAGTATTATCTGGATCATTCTTCCATGAAGAACGTCAATACGATCGGATCGATCTTCCTGGATGCGGCAGCGTCCAGCGACTTCAGCGATCTCAATACGATCATTTACGGACACAGCGTGGCGCAGAGCGATGCCATGTTCACCCAGCTTGCCTTCTTTGAGGATCAGAGCTTCTTCGAATCACACCGCTATGTGTATTTGCTCACGCCAAAGCAGAACTACCGCTGTGAGATCATGGCGCTGACGAAGACCAAATCGGATTCCTTCCATTATCAGATCGGCTTTGCGCCGAATCACTATTGGACAGAGTATCTGGATCAGGTGATGGCAGAAGCCATGTATACGCATGATGTCGGGGAGATCAGCGAAAATGACCGAGTGATCATGCTGTCGACCTGCGATCTGGACTATGGTGTGGGATCGGAATACCGCATCCTGCTGCATGCGCGGCTGCAGAACTTTGACGGAGTGATCCGCTACGAACAATAAGGGAGAACGTCTGATGAACGTCAGGCGTTTTTTTTGCATGCGCCCATCCATGTGACATATACTGAAACGAAGGTGATCACATGTTTTCACGCAGATGCCGTGTCCTGACGCTGGAAGTCCTGCTTTTGGTCGTGATCGGAATCGTCATGGTGGCCAGCAGCTCCAGGGTATGGGCAGAGTATAAATTTGATGATCCGTTCTATTATGCGTGGCGGCAGGGGATCTTTGCGCTGATCGGCCTTGGGTGCATGTTTGTCTGTGCGCACATCCCGATCCGCCTGCTGCGGAAGCACGCGCGTCTGTTGTTCTGGCTGAGCACGGCCACGCTGGTGCTGGTGCTCATTCCGGGGCTGGGCGTCATGCGCAACGGCAGCCGCAGCTGGTTTGGCATCGGGAGCTTTCTCATCCAGCCCAGCGAGTTCTTCAAGATCGCGATCATCCTGTATGTGTCTGATTATCTGGCGCGTCGTCAGCGCGTGAAGAGCTTTCGCCGCGACCTGCTGGTGCCTTTTGCGCTGATCGCGCTTGGCTTCGGCCTGATCCTGATGCAGCCGGATTTCGGCAGCGGGATCGTCATGGCCTGTACGGTCGTGGTCATCATCCTGGCGGCAGATGCGCCCATGAGCTATTTCGTGCGGCTCGCCTTTGCGGCGCTCAGCGCGCTTGGCGCGCTCATCCTTTCGGCGCCGTATCGGATGGCGCGCATCACCTCGTTCCTGGATCCGTGGAAAGACCCGCTGGGCAGCGGGTTTCAGATCATCCAGTCGCTGTTTGCCATCGCGCCCGGCGGACTGCTGGGCAGCGGCTTCGACCGTTCCATGCAGAAGCATTTCTATCTGCCCGAACCGCAGACGGACTTCATCTTCGCCGTGTTCGCGGAGGAGTTCGGGTTCATCGGCTGTGTGCTGCTCATCGGCCTGTTCCTTTCGCTCATCCATCAGGGCGTGCGCATCGCCCGATCGAAGAGCGATCCTTTTCTCAGCTATGTGGCGGTCGGGCTGATTGCGCTGTTCGCCATCCAGGTGATGATCAATCTGGGCGTGGTGGTCGGCCTGTTCCCGGTGACCGGCATCACGCTGCCCTTTATCTCTTATGGCGGAAGTTCGCTGGTGGTGATGATGAGCGCCATGGGCCTGCTCATCGCTGTGGCAAACCAATGATGCATCCTCAGGGATGCATTATTTCATGTATTTTCATCACACAAGCTGACACTTCTGTGTTATAATGCGGATGCGAACCTGAACGAAACGACAAACAGATGGAAAAACGAGCTTTTCATCCACAGACAGAATAGACTGGTATGAGGAGTGTATGAGATGAAGATGATGCTGGTGACCGGCGGTACCGGCGGTCATATCTATCCTGCGCTGGCGCTGGCCGATGCCGCCGTGCAGCGTTATGGCAATGAAGCAGAAATTGTTTTCGTCGGCAATGATGACCGTATGGAGGCGTCGCTGATCCCTCAGAAGGGATATGCGTTTTTGCCTCTTCATACGAGCGGACTGGTCGGCGGGATCAGAGGAAAAAGCAGGGCCGTGCTGCAGATGCTGAAGGCACGCCGCAAGGCCGCTGGATATATCAGAGAATTTCAGCCCGATATCGTGATCGGATTCGGGGGATATGTGAGCGCACCGGTCATCCTGGCCGCGCATCAGCTGGGTGTGAAGACCATGATCCATGAGCAGAATTCCATCATGGGGAAGGCCAATGAGCTGGTGCTGAAGAAGGCGGATGCGCTCGTTTGCTGTTATGAGCGGATCATTTGCCAAGAGCATGCGGCCAAGACGAGGCTGCTGGGCAACCCGCGCGCCAGCGTGGCCGCGCAGGCCCGCTTTGACGAGAGATATTTCCGCTCGCTCGGGCTGGATCCTGCCCGTCCGACGATCATGGTCGTCATGGGATCGCTGGGGTCCAGTTCGGTGAATGAGATGATGAAGGACGCGCTTCGCGCCGTGGATCCCCGTTATCAGATCCTGTATGTCAGCGGGTGCAACAATCCGATGGATCCGGCGGTGTTCGCGGACCGTCCGGATATCCATGTCGTCGATTATGTGGAGCAGCTTGCCGTGCTGCCGCATATCGATCTGATCATCTGCCGCGCCGGCGCAACGACGCTGGCGGAGATCACCGCGCTGGGGGTGGCGGCCATCCTGGTGCCGAGCCCTTATGTCGCCCACAATCATCAGTTTTACAATGCCAGCGTGCTGGTGGATGCCCGCGCTGCGCTCATGATCGAGGAAAAGGATCTCAGCGCCGATACGCTGAAGCAGGCCGTGTCTGCCGTCATGGACGATCCGATCCGTCTGGAAGAGATGAAGGCACACGCCAGATCGCTGGGCAAGCCGCACGCCTGTGCGGATATCCTGGACTGGTGCGAAGAATTAAAAGGTGGAATAAAAAAATGAATATATTGAATGTGTTGAAGCCGTATGCGGATGTGCTGGAAAATGAATCGCTGACCAAGCACACCACTTTTCGCATCGGCGGCGTATGTGATTATTTCATATACCCGAAGAGCATCCTGTGCCTGATGCGCATCCTGCGCCTGCTGCAGGAGCGGCATATCCCATATGCCATATTCGGCAAAGGAAGCAACCTGCTGTGCAGCGATGAGCCTTATCATGGGGCAGTGATCTGCCTTGACCGCTATCTGAACAATTTCTATTTCGAGGAAGACGGCACGCTGATCGCGGAGGCCGGCTGTTCGATCATCCTGCTGGCGCAGGAAGCCATGCGCCGCAGCCTGAGCGGCCTGGAGTTTGCCAGCGGCATTCCCGGCACGCTGGGCGGAGCCATGTATATGAATGCTGGCGCATACAAGAGCGATATCTCCGCCTGTCTCAAGGAGGTCTGTGTGTGCAGGGATCATACCCTGGTCTGGATGAAAAAAGAAGAACTGGATTACGCATACCGGCATTCCGCCTTTCAGTCTCATCCTGAATGGACGATCATCGCCGGCAAGCTGCAGCTGAGCAAAAGCTGCCAGAAGGAGATCCGCTCGCTGATGGATGCCCGCCGCGAACGGCGTCTGAGCTCTCAGCCGCTCGATCTGCCCAACTGCGGCAGCGTGTTCCGCAATCCGCCGCAGCATCCGGCCTGGCAGCTGATCGAGGAGATCGGCTATCGGGGCAGGAAGATCGGCGGCGCCATGGTCAGCGACAAGCATGCCAATTTCATCGTCAATGTCGGTTCGGCAAAGGCGAAGGATGTCGATCAGCTGATCCAGGAGATCCAGGAGAAGATCAGCGAGCAGTATGGCATCGATCTCATCACCGAAGTGGAGAGATTCAATTGGAACAGCTGAGCAAGGAAGAAGTCCTCTATGATGAGCATGAGGAGCGCCTGAAGAAGACGAAGGCCAGGCGCCGGCGGACCATCCGCAGAAGACATCGGCTGCATTTGATCATCGCGCTGGGCATCGTCCTGCTCATCCTGCTTTATTTTGCGAGCGATCTGTCAAAGGTGCGTTCCCTTCGCGTGGAGGGCAACCGGTTTTACAGCGATGAGCAGATCTGCGAGATGGCCGGCGTGGGCTATGATACCCGCTATCTGCTGCGTCCCGCCTTCCTGATGGAAAATGCCCTCAAGGGCGGCAGCCTCATCGAGGATGTACAGGTGGAGAAGAGCTGGAACGGCGATATCCGCATCAAGGTGGAGGAAAAGCATGTCATCGGTTACCTGGTGCAGGAAGACGCCTACGTGCTGCTTTGCAGCAGCGGGGAACAGATCACGCTGCAGGAAGATGAGATCGGCAGCATCGTGAACTATCCGCTGCTCAACGGATTCAGCGACGAACAGCTGGACAGCATCGCCCAGGCTTTTGATGAGGTCAGCGAAGAAGTGGGCGCAGAGCTGATCGAGCGGATCTCGGAGATCCTCCCGTATGAGACATCCTTCAACCAGAACATGATGAAGATCGTCATGCGCGATGGCAATACGCTTTATGGCAGCTATGATTCGGTCGGGCTGCTGCAGATCTATCAGGCTGCGCTGGAACAGCTGGAGGGCAAGAACGTCTGCTTCTATATGGACGGAGAAAACCAGGCGATGTCCAAGATCTCCTGCAGCGAGTTCGAATCTTCTGATGAGGAGAAGAAGAAACAGGATAAGGAGACTGACGCGAAGGATGAGGGCTCGGCTGAGGAAAAGGATGCGAACGCCGCGGACAGCGGAGAAAACGAGACGAAACAAGAGGAAGAGAGCGCTGGAGAGCAGACAGCCTGAGCTCTTCCTTTTTTGATGTCTGGCGATCATCCCTTTTCAGGCAGAGGGGTGATTGCATTTCGGCGGCGGTATGATATAATTATTCTGATATAGAGGAGGGAATCGTATGTCAATCTCTAAGAGTACGGAATACGGAAATATCAACATCTCTCTCGATGCCGTGGCTTCGCTTGCAGGCGGGGTCGTGACCGAATGTTATGGCGTGGTCGGCATGGCCAGCCAGAAATTTGTGAAGGATGGCATTGCGGAGCTTCTGAAAAAGGAGAACTATGCGAAAGGTGTCGTCGTCCGTCAGGGCGAGAATGGTCTGGAACTGGATCTTTATATCATCGTCTCCCATGGCATCAAGATCAGCGAAGTGGTGCATGAGGCACAGAAGAAAGTGAAGTACATGATGGAAAAGACGCTGGAGCTCAAATTCAGTGCGGTCAACGTCTATGTCCAGGGTGTCAAGGTGATGAAGTAGGATGATGGCTATGGAAACGATCAATGGTATGATGCTCAAGCAGATGCTGGAAAGCGGGATGAACCACCTGTCTAACCGCGCTGCGGAAATTGACGCCCTCAATGTTTTCCCGGTTCCTGACGGAGATACGGGAACCAACATGTCGCTGACCTTCTCGGCAGGCGTGAAGGATGCGCTGAAGGTGGAGAGCAGCAGCGTCAGCGAGATCATGAAAGTGCTCTCTAAAGGCCTGTTGATGGGTGCGCGCGGCAACTCCGGCGTCATCACGTCTCAGATCTTCCGCGGCATCTATCAGGGCGTGGAAGGGCTGGACAGCGTGAACGGGGCCCAGCTGGCCAAGGCGCTGGTCAACGGATCGCGCGTGGCATACCGCGCCGTGATGCGTCCGGTGGAAGGCACCATCCTGACCGTCGTGCGTGAGGCCGCTGACTACACGTACGCGTTTGCGATGGAGGCAGAAGACATCACCTGCGAACAGGTGCTGGAAAAGATGCTCATCGAGGCAAAGGAATCGCTGCAACGCACGCCGGAGCTGCTTCCGGTGCTGGCAGAAGTCGGCGTGGTGGACAGCGGCGGCGCCGGACTGTGCACGATACTCGAAGGCTTCCTCGCTGCGCTGAAGGGACAGCCTTACGGGCGTGAAGAGGCATCATCCGCCAGCGTGGAGAAGGCCGGGGCTTCCATGGAAGGAGAGGAATATGGATTCTGCACAGAATTCATCATCCGTCTTTCCCCAAGCGGCGCGCGTAACTTTGATGAGAACAGCATGCGGGAAGAGCTGGCGTCCATCGGCAACTCGATCGTCTGCGTGCGTGACGATGATATCGTCAAGGTGCATGTGCATACGCTCGAACCGGCCAAGGCGGTGCGCATGGGCAGAAGGCATGGCACCTTCCTGAAGCTGAAAGCGGAAAATATGCAGGAACAGCACGACAACCTGATCGATGATGAAGCGATGAGCGCGGCAGCGAACGTGCCGCAGCAGCCGCGCAAGCCATATGCGATCATCACGGTGGCAGCGGGAGAGGGACTGAAGAACATGTTCCTCGATCTGCGCGCAGATCATGTGATCAGCGGCGGACAGACGATGAATCCGTCCACGGAAGATTTCGTGGAGGCCATTGAAAAGCTCAATGCCGAGCACATCTTCGTCCTGCCCAATAATTCCAACATCATCATGGCCGCGCAGCAGGCGGCAGCTGTCTGCGAAGGCGAGAACGTGCACGTCATCCCGAGCAAGAGCATCCCGCAGGGACTGTGCGCATGCATCATGTTCAATCCCGATGTGGACTATGAGAGCAATCTCGCAGAGATGAACGACGCGATCACCATGGTCAAGACCGGTCAGGTCACTTATGCGATCAAGGATACCGTATATGAAGGCATGGAGATCAAGGCCGGAGAATTCATGGGCATCCTGGAGAAAGAGATCGTGGCTTCTGTCACGGATAAGCTGGAAGCTTGCCGGATGCTCGTCGATCGGATGATCGATGAGGAGAGCGAGATCGTCACGCTGATCTATGGCGAAGGCACCAGCCAGGAAGAAGCCGATACGATCGCTCAGCATATCGAAGACAACTATGACGTCGAAGTTGAAGTGAATAACGGCGAACAGCCGGTCTACTCCTTCATCGTCAGCGTAGAGTAAGATACAAAATGCGCTGGGACAGCCGGGCGGATCATTCGCCGGTGCTGCCTCAGCGCTTTAGCTGTATTTGGCCCTCAGGTATTCAGCGACACATTCGATCTCTGGAAAGAGCGTTGCGCGGTTGATGGAATAGCGTTCCAGCTCATCGAGGATCTGTTGCTTTTTGCGCAACAGGATGACCACGGTCCTGCCGTTGACCTTGCAGCGGAACTTTCCCAGGGCATTGCGGTCTGCCGATAATCCGCAGAGGATGAAGGCGCCGTCCTGCTTGACGATCCGGTTGTTGTCCTTCAGCGCGCAGACGATATAGCTGCCCAGGACGTCCTCTCGCTTGATCCCTGCGTGAAAGGCCGGCTTTTCTAAACGGACTTCCTGGATCAATCGGGATATGACCTCATCGGACAGCGTGTCATCGATCTTGGCCTTTACTGCCTGTTCCCTGATCTCAGCCTGCTCTTCTGTCGTGCATGTCGGGAGACTGGCCAGGATGGAGATCGTATTGCTTTGCGGGTATTTGATCTCGTTTTGTTCTGCGGTGAGCAGGATCAGCTCGCCCAGCTCGTCCGGGCGGCTCTCACAGGCGAAATACAGGGCGACGAGCAGATTGCGCGTGATGTCGAGCAGACGGGTCGGCAGGCCGTAGTGCTGCATCTTGACCAGCTTCTCCAGATGGGAATGGCAGTGCGCGAACGCATCCGGGCAATTGATCAGCAGCTCATGATACAGCCGGCTCTCGTTGCCGTGCAGGCGTTCGTTCCGCATGAGCGAAGGCTGCAGGAAATAATTCGCACTGGCATGTCCGCGGTAAAACAAGGTGTCCGCGCCGATGTCCAGCGAGGCGATGAAGTGTGTGACCTCTGACACGGTGGAGAACACATGCAGATCGACCCGCTTTTCGTCATATGCCACGCCGCTGCGCAGCGAAACGCCGGCAGTCTGGGGATCCTCGGCAAACAGGAAACGAGCGAGCTCTTCGCGTTCCTTGGCGGTCTTCAGCGCCCGGAATGCCCAGTTGACGATGGCGGCGGCCTCTTCTGCAGAAGGCGCGCTGTTCAGGGGGCCGGCTTTCTGCATCAGGGCGTACCAGCGTTCAGGCACATCTTCGATGTCGGGATAGGCGTCTTGATACAGCGCGGCGTAGATAGAGCCGCTTGCCTTTAAGCCGGCGGATATCTCGTCTTTCTTCATCCGGCCGCTGAAATACGCATTCATGTCGACATATCCTTCATCGCGCAGCTTATCGGCGCAGATCTGGGCAAAGGCCTGCCGGATGCCGTCAGTCAGATATCGGCCAGGAGCATTGGTGGAAGACAAGATGACATCACCTCCGTTATCGTGATCATGGTGTTCTGAGCGGATTATATCAAAGAGATCTCTTTGCCGCAAGGGATCTTTGGACAAAGAAAACCGGTGTGTCTTCGATCTGACACACCGGGATGCGGCTTATGCGCCTTCCTCTGCCGGCTCGCCCTGCAGGACATGCGCCGGTTCGCTCTGGAAGTATTGCGTGGTCTCGGCGATGATGACCTTGCGCAGACCGATCAGTCCGATGAGGTTTGGCAGCGCCATGAGACCGTTGACGATGTCGGCCAGGATGAAGATCATATCGAGCGACATGAAGGGGCCGATGCCGACAAAGACGATGAAGATGAGCCGGTACCAGCGGATCGAGCGCATGCCCAGCAGATAATAGATGCAGCGCTCTCCATAATAGTTCCAGCCGATGATGGTGGTGAAGGCAAAGAAGATGAGCCCGATATTGACGATCCAGCGTCCGATGAGGGGGATCATCAGGCCGCTTTCAAAGGCCAGCGTGGTGACGGCCGTTCCTTCCAGGCCGCTCAGATGGGAATCGGTGATCAGGATGGCCAGTCCGGTCATGGTGCAGACCACCAGGGTATCGATGAACGTCCCGGTCATCGATACCAGTCCCTGTTCCACGCAGGAATCGCTGCGTGCCGCCGCTGCGGCGATCGGTGCGCTGCCCAGTCCGCTCTCGTTGGAGAAGATGCCGCGGCTGATGCCCTTCTGGATGGCAACGCCGATCCCGCCGCCGATGATCGGGCGCAGACCGAACGCGCTGGCAAAGATCTCGGCCAGGGTGGAAGGGATGGCGCTGAGATGAGTGAGCAGGATGATCAGCACCCCGCCGATGTAAAAGAGGCACATGAACGGGATGACCTTTTCACTGACCGAGGCGATGCGTTTGATCCCGCCGATCGTGATGAAGCCGACGATGAGGACCAGCGCGATGGCCGTGATGAACGGCGGGACATGAAAGGTCAGGCTCAACGCGTCGCTGATGGATCTGACCTGGGTGAATGTCCCGATGCCCAGCAGCGCCACGCATACGCCGAAGAACGCGAAGAGCTTTGCCAGCAATGGGCTGTGCAGGCCGCGTTCCAGATAATACATCGGCCCGCCTGCGATGTTGCCTTCTTCATCCTTGGTGCGGTAGCGGATGGCGAGCAGGCCTTCCGCATATTTGGTGGCCATGCCGAAGAATGCGCTGACCCACATCCAGAACAGCGCGCCGGGACCGCCGGCCATGATCGCAGTGGCGACGCCGACGATGTTTCCTGTGCCGATCGTCGAGGACAAAGCGGTGCACAGCGCCTGAAAGCTGGATACATCGCCTTCTTTTTCCGTTTCCTCTTTGCGGAAGATGAGCGAAAAAGCGAGCTTCAGCCGGGTCAGCTGCAGCAGCTTCAGCCGCCAGGTAAAGTAGATGCCGGTGCCCAGCAGCAGGATGATGAGCGGCGCGCCCCAGACGAGATCATTGATCGCTGTCAGCAGTTCGTTTATCTGTTCCAAGAAAAAAACCTCCATTCATCGACAGAGGCGCAAAAAAACGGATATCACCGGCGCATCCTCTGTCCTTTTGCCTGAGAGATTCACCCTTGTGCGGGCTTGCCCCTTCGGCGTCTTATGCAGAACTCTCCAGAGTGTGCACGGCATGCGATCCCATGACCTGAAATTTTCCATTCTTCGGTGTCAGCGTTGACTCTCTCGCATACCGCTCCTGATTGACGGTCTCCATTATAAAAGAGAAACCATCAGAGCGCAAGAGAATATTTCATGATTTGCGACATTTGTTCATGAATCATAAACAAAAGAAGGGGATGCCTGTCCCTGCCGGACAGATGCGCGATCAACACAAAAAAACAGCCAGGATCATGGATGATCCGGAAGGCTGTCTTTTTCTTTTTTCAGCATATGGTAATACGTCTTCATATAGATGATGAAAGAATATAACAGGAACGCGGCGGTGATGCACAACAGGATGTTTGCCACGGTGTGATCGATCCTTGGGAAGAGGATGAGCAGGGCCATGCAGATATAAAACACGGCCGTGGATACTTTTCCGCACCACAGTGCGCCGTCCAACCGGCATTTGCGCTTGATCGAGACGAGGCCGCAGACGGCCATGCTCGCTTCTTTGATGAGAAACAAGATCAGCACGACGGCCGCGAACGGATTGCGAATGACGATCAGAAGCAGCAGGGTGAGCTGCAGGAGCTTATCGGCGATCGGATCGATGATCTTTCCGGCCTCGGTGACCATATGGTATTTCCTGGCGATGAAGCCGTCCAGGAAGTCCGTGAATTCCATGATGCCCAGGATCAGCGCGGAGGACAGATAGTCCGCAGACGTCTCAGCCTGAAGGTAGGTGTAAGCGAAGACGGGGATCATCCCGATCCTGAAATAACAAAGCAGATTGGGGATGGAGAACAGCTGTTTGAAGTTCACGGTCTGCGCCTCCTCTCATGTAAAAAATGACATTTCTGCAGTCGTGTGAAAAACATATGCACTATTATACCATGTCTGCGTGAGTTTTCAAGGCTGCGTTGAACCGGGCGGATCTCAGGAAAATTCGCGCTTGACACGTTTGTTAGTGTATGCTAATCTTTTGGTTAGCAATAGGCAACAAACGGGGAGTGATGGATGTTGATGATCAATAAGCGATTGATCCGCGAAGTGGATTCTTCGATGAAATATGTCGGGCTGAGCGTATTGTGCCAATGGGGGATGCTGGTATTGAACATCGTGCTGATCGCAGCGATAGCCAAGCTGCTGGAGGATGTCATCCTCCAAAGGGACATCTTCGGCACGCAGGTAGGGGCGGCCGCCTTGCTCGCGGTCGTCGTGATCTGGGGCAGATGGCTGCTGTGCAGGCTGTCGGCCCGCTTCAGCGACAAAGCCAGCCGCGAGGTCAAGCAGAAGCTGCGGACGCGCATTTACCGCAAGCTGCTCGAGCTGGGCAGCAGCTATCGTGAGCGCGTGTCCACCAGCGAAGTGGTGCAGGTGAGCGTAGAAGGCGTGGATCAGCTGGAAACGTATTTTTCCAGCTACCTTCCGCAGTTCTTCTATGCGATGATCGCTCCGCTGACCTTATTTGCCGTGACATGCGTGCTGAACTGGAAGGCGGCGCTGGTGCTCTTGATCTGTGTGCCGCTGATCCCTGTGGCCATCGCTGCGGTGCAGACGTTCGCCAAGAAGCTGCTCTCTCGTTATTGGGGACAGTATACTTCGCTGGGCGATCATTTTCTGGAGAATCTGCAGGGGCTGACCACGCTGAAGATCTATCAGGCGGATGAGGCGCGGCAGGAAGTCATGCGGGAGGAAGCGGAGAAGTTCCGCCGGATCACGATGAAGGTGCTGACCATGCAGCTCAATTCGATCACCATCATGGACCTGGTCGCGTTTGGCGGCGCGGCGCTGGGCATCGCGGTCGCGCTGATCGAGCTTCAGCATCAGGCGCTGTCCATCGCGGGATGTCTCATGTTCATCCTGCTGGCAGCGGAGTTCTTCATCCCGATGCGCACGCTGGGTTCTTTTTTCCATATCGCCATGAACGGGATGGCCGCAAGCGACAAGATCTTCCGGCTCATCGATATGGAGCGTCCGCCCAAAGGCACACGCTCCTGCAGCGATCCTTTCACGATCGTGATGGAGGATGTCCGCTTCTCTTATGATGGGGAAAAGCAGGTCATCTCTTCGCTGGATCTTCGCCTTGCGCAGGGCAGCTTTACGGCCATCGTCGGGGAGAGCGGATGCGGCAAGAGCACGACGGCCAGGCTGTTGATGGGCGCTGTTGACCGCTATCAGGGGAAGATCAGCATGAACGGCATCGATCTGCGGGATATCCGGGAAGAGGATGTGCACCGCATGATCGTCGGCGTCTCTCACGCGGCATATCTGTTCGCCGGCACGGTGCGTGATCAGCTGCGCATGGCGCGGGCAGACGCGACGGATGAAGAGATGTGGGCGGTGCTGGAAAAGGTGAAGCTGGCCGGGTTCCTGCGGGAGGAGCAGGGGCTGGATACGATGCTCAGCGAGCAAGGATCCAACTTCTCCGGCGGGCAGCGTCAGCGCCTGGCCATCGCCAGGGCGCTGCTGCATGATGCCAAGGTCTATATCTTTGATGAAGCCACCAGCAACATCGATGTGGAAAGCGAAAATGACATCATGCGGCTCATCGAGCAGCTGGCAGAGACGAAGACCGTGGTGCTGATCACGCATCGCCTGGCCAATGTCGTGCGCGCGGACCGCATACTGGTGATGGAGGATGGCCGGATCACGGAGTCTGGGACACATGCGGAGCTGCTGCAGGAAAAGGGAACGTTCGCCCGCCTGTGGCACGCGCAGCAAGAACTGGAAAACTATGGAAAGGAGGACACGCATGCAGAGTAAATGGAAGATCATGAGCGCGATGCTCGCTTTGGTGAAGCCGCTGTGGATGTGGATGGTCCTCGCTGTCCTGCTCGGTGTCGCGGGCTTCTTCTGCTCGATCCTGATCACCGTCATGGGAACATACGGCCTGCTCTCGCTGCTGGGGCTGAGCGCGCCGCTCTCATTGTCCGTGCTCTTTGCGCTGCTGGCCTTGTCCGGCATCGGCCGCGGTCTGCTTCGCTATGGCGAACAGGCCTGCAATCACTATATCGCGTTCCGCTTGCTGGCCCTCATCCGCGATCATGTGTTCACCGCTTTGCGCCGGCTCTGTCCGGCCAAGCTGGAAGGAAAAGGAAAGGGCGATCTCATCAGCATGCTGACCAGTGATGTCGAGCTGCTCGAGGTCTTCTATGCCCATACGATCTCCCCGGTGCTCATCGCCTTGATCATGAGCGTCTCGATGAGCGTGCTGATCGGGATGTGGCATCCGCTGCTGGGGGTCATCGCACTGTGCAGCTATGCGGTGGTCGGCATCGCGCTGCCCTTGCGCATCTCCTCGCGCTGTGATGATCTGGGCATCCGCTGCCGGACGCAGGCAGGCGAATTCAGCAGCTTCATGCTGGAATCGCTGCGCGGCCTGGATGAGACGATCCAGTATGGCGCAGGCGAAGCACGGCAAGCTGAGCTGCATGAGCGCAGCGCGCAGCTGTCAGCGCAGGAAGGGCTCTTGCGCGTGCGCAGCGGCGAGGGCATGGCATTGACCAATACGGCCATCCTCTCCCTCAGCCTGCTGATGCTCGCCGTATCCTGCTTTCTGTATCAGGCAGGCACGCTTTCGCTGGCCGGGGTCGTGATGAGCTTTGTCACGCTGCTCTCTTCCTTCGGTCCGGTCACGGCCATCGCCAATCTGGGCACCACCCTGCAGAATACGCTGGCCAGCGGCAGCCGTGTGCTCTCGCTGCTGCATGAGGAGCCGGAAGCAGCGGAGCTGCAGGAAGGGGAAGAGGTCGGCGGCGCAGGCGCAGCCTTCGAGGACGTGGACTTCGCTTATGATGAGCAGCAGATCCTCAACAGATTTTCCTTGCGCATCGCGCCGGGGAAGATGAGCGGGATCTGCGGCAAGAGCGGCAGCGGGAAATCGACGATGCTGCGGCTGATGATGCGCTTCTGGGATGTCAAAGGCGGCACGGTGCGCGTGGGCAAAGGCGATGTGCGCCATATCCGCACCGCATCGCTGCGTGCGTATGAAAGCTTCATGACCCAGCAGACCCATTTGTTCCACGATTCCATCCTGAACAATATCCGCCTGGTGAGGCCGGATGCTTCGCGCGAAGAAGTTGAAGAAGCCTGCCGCAAGGCGAGCATCCACGAGTTCATCATGAGCCTTCCTGCCGGCTATGACACCGAGGTCGGCGAGCTGGGCGACACGCTGTCAGGCGGCGAGCGGCAGCGCATCGGGCTTGCCCGGGTGTTCCTGCATGACAGCGCGCTCATCCTGCTGGATGAGCCGACGAGCAATCTGGATTCGCTGAATGAGGCGGTCATCCTGAAATCGCTGCATGAGCAGAAGGCGAAAAAGACCATTGTCCTCGTCTCTCACCGGCATTCCTCGCTTCGTCTGTGTGATGAGATCATCGAGGTCGGCCAAGGCAGGGTGAGCTGATGCGGCGGGATCCAGAGAAAAAGCGTGCGCGGGAGCAGCGGGTGGTAGAAGAGATGATCACCTTATACTGCCGCGCGCATCATCACAGGGGCACACGCTGCGCGCAATGTGAGGAGCTGGCGGAATACGCCCGGATGCGCACGGCGAAATGCCCGTTCATGGAGACGAAGACATTCTGTTCCAACTGCCGGGTGCACTGCTATGATCAGGCGCATCGGCAGCGGATCAAAGAGGTCATGCGCTTCAGCGGCCCGCGGATGCTCATGCATCACCCGCTGCTTGCGCTCTCCCATCTGATCGAATCTAAAAAAGAACAACGAAGACTGAAGGAGGAAAACCGATGAGAGTGGTCTATATCTTAGGCGGCGTCATCGCCTTTGCGCTGGGGACCGTCGGCACCGTGCTGCCGGTATTGCCTACTGTGCCGTTTTACTTGCTTGCGACATGGTGCTTTGCGAAAAGCTCGCGCCGGCTTCATGACTGGCTGCACGCCAGAGCGCTGTATCAGAAGCACATGACGCCCTTCTTCAACGGAGAAGGGCTGAGCATCCGTCAGAAGGTGACCATGATGAGCATCACCACGCTCATGATGGGCGCAGCCTTCGTCATGATGGATGAGATCGTGATCGGGCGCATCGTGCTGGTCTGCGCCTGGATCTTCCATGTATTTTATTTTCTCTTCCGCATCAAGACCAGAACCGTTCAGTGACCGGATACCACGGTCATTTTTTTCTTTTTGTCATGCCGCATCGATGGCATATTTTGCCATTTCTGTGATTTTGTCCATCATCGCTTTATGTGAAAGGGGTTGCAAATCGTGAGAATGATGATAGAATGGACGCAGAGGCAGCAAATGCTGCAGAAGGGAGAACATGATGAACGAAAAGAAAGCAAGGGGACTGCTTGCCGCGGCAATGTCGACAGCGATGTTTGTCAGCAGCACTGCGGGCGCGGTTCCTGTACTCGCAAATGATGCGGCAGGACCGCAGGCGCAGAGCGATTCCACGCCGGAGCTGGTCCCTCAGCCGCAGTCAGTTGCATATGCAGGCGGAACGCTCGAGGTCAGCGGTTCCGTCAACGTGGAAGGAAGCGATCAGGCGGATGCGGATGCAGTCGCCGATCTGAAGGACTTCCTGAGCGAAAACGGCATCCAGGTCAATGAGACCAGCGTAGAGGGAGATACGACCTTCGTCCTGGGAGAGAGCGATGATGAGATCGCAGCCCTGGACAGCGCCAAGGAAGCGCTCGGCATGAGCGGAGCGGACAGCCTGGGCGAAGAAGGATATGTGCTCAAGGTGGATGCGGCCAGCGATACCGTGGTCATCGAAGGAAAAGACGGCGACGGCACATTCTATGGCGTGCAGACGCTCAGACAGCTGGATACGGCAGAGGATGGCATGCAGCTTGCCGAAGCAGAAGTCAGCGATGAGCCGACCATGGCGACCCGCGGGACGATCGAAGGCTTCTATGGCAACCCATGGACCCATGAGGACCGCCTCAGCCAGATCGAATTCTATGGCGATTATAAGATGAATACCTATATTTACGCCCCGAAGGATGATCCATATCATCGCGAGCAGTGGCGTGAGCCTTATCCGCAGTCCGAGATGGATCGGATGCAGGAGCTGATCGATACCGCAAATGAAAATAAGGTAGACTTTGTATTCGCGCTCTCTCCAGGCATCGATATCCAGTTTGGCGGAGAAGCAGGAGAGGCAGACTATCAGGCGCTGGTGAACAAATGCCAGTCATTATATGACATGGGCGTGCGCAGCTTCGCCATCTTCTTCGACGATATCTCCAATAAGGACGGCGTGGCGCAGGCGTCGCTGTTGAACCGCTTCAACGAGGAATTCGTTCAAGAGAAAGGCGATGTCAAACCGCTGATCACCGTGCCGACGGAGTATGATTCCAACGCTATGGGGTCAGGAGACAGACTGTCTCAGTACACCAAGGATTTCTCTGAGACCATCGATGACAGCATCATCGTGCTGTGGACAGGAAGCGCCGTGGTCACCGAAGGTATCTCCGTGGACAATGCACAGACCGTCAAAGAGATCTATGGCGACAATGTCGGAATCTGGTGGAACTACCCGTGCACGGACTATATCCAGAACAAGCTGGGACTCGGTCCGATCTACGGTCTGGACAAGGGGCTGGCGGATGAGCTCGACTTCCTCGTGATGAACCCGATGGAGCATGCGGAGCTTTCCAAGATCACGCTGGCGACCGGCGCGGATTATTCCTGGAATACCGCGGCGTATGATCACGACAGCGCTTTCCGCAAGTCGATCGATCTGCTGTATGGCGATCTTGCGCCGTATATGTATACCTTTGCCAACCATTCCTCCCGCCTGGTGGCCGGATGGGCTTCCACGGGACGTGCGGATGCACCGGATGTGCGCGCATTGATGGATACGATGATGAAGAAGGTCGCACAGGGCAGCGACGCTTCTGTTGAGATCGCTGCGCTGGAAACTGAATTTGACAATATGGTCCTGGCGGCGGATACGCTGAAGGCACAGCTGCCAGAGGATGAGCTGTCCCATTGCAGCGGCAATCTCGATAAGCTGAAGAGCTTAGGCGAATATGACAAGATCGCGCTGCAGCTGTTCCTGGAAAAGAATGCGGATGAGCCGGATCAGGGCGTCGTAGACAGCCTGACTTCCCAGCTCAACAGCGCGCTGGGCTCTCTGCGCTCCGGCAAGCTGGTCTCTGAGCAGACCGCGCTGGCGTTCATCGAAGAGGCCATCGCTTATCAGGTACAGCCGGAAGCTGGCTTCGATGTCTCCTCCACGTTCATCGCGCCGGGCGAATCCGTGACGTTCACGAGCACATGCTCGCTGTCTGCGACGGATCTGCACTGGACGTTCAAGGGCGCAGACGTAGAGACGAGCACAGAGGAAAATCCGACCGTGACATATTCCAACGAAGGCGTTTACACTGTACAGCTCGTCGCCAGCAACAAGCGTGGAGAAGATACGGTCATCAAGGAAAACATCATCACGGTCTCTGAAGAATCAGCAGGCGAACAGATCAACCTGGCGCTGAACAAGAGCGCGACCGCCAGCGGCTATACCGCTTCCAGCGAGTCTCCGGACAAGGCGCTGGATGGCATCATCAACACAAAGTGGTGCACGACCAATTATGGCAGTCAGTGGATGCAGGTCGACCTGGGCGAAGTGAAGACGATCTCCCAGATCGTGATCAGCCATGCGGCGATGGGCGGAGAAGGATCTTCGCTGAATACAGCTGCCTTCCATGTAGAAGTCAGCAGCGATGGCAGCGATTACACAGAAGTGCTCCGCGTGAGCGGCAATACCGCCAACCAGACGGTCAACGCCGTTCCGGTCACGCTGGGCCGTTATGTCAAGCTGTGGATCGATGAACCGACCCAGGGCGGAGACAGCGCGGCACGTATCTATGAATTCGAAGTACATGGACTGGATAAGGCCATCACGCTGCCTCCGGAATATGTAGAGACCGTCGACAAGACCGCGCTGAATGAAGCGATCACTGCCGCACAGGCACTGAATGAAGAAGATTACACGGCCAACAGCTGGACCGCCGTGTCCGCTGCACTGGACAATGCAATGAGCGTCGCTGCGGATGACGCTGCAGATCAGAATGCGGTAGATACAGCGGCCAATGCGCTGAACACAGCAGTTGCAGCGCTGCAGAACAGAGCGAGCCAGGCAGCGATGGATGCCCTGCAGACAGCAGCGGACAACGCAGCTGCCCTGAAGGATGACTACAGCGAAGAAGACTTTGCGGATGTGCAGGCTGCCATCACTGCCGCACAGGCACTGCTCGATGATCCAGCCAACGC
>UQPV01000041.1 GCA_900543035.1 uncultured Solobacterium sp. | reverse complement strand
TAGATATTTCTTCTATTCCGGTCAACTGATAAAATTTTTTGATATTTTTTACTACTTGTTTTTAAGTCGGCCTTTTTTACGCATTTTTATTCACACTTATCATCCTGCGGATCCGAAGCAATGTCAGACACTGGAAACACAGCTTCCTTCATGATCTTCTGCTGAACATGCTGTTTCTGTTCCTGTTTTTCTACCTCTTTGTCGTGATCCTGTTTGTCCCGCTGAGCACTTTCCTCGGCGAAAGCGAGATAGGCGCATATGCGGCATCGCATTATGGAGAATTCTTAGGGCTGGTGTTTTCCAATCTGTTCTCCAACCTGTTCGGCATCGTTTTCTTCATCTGGGCGCTATCTATGATCCCTGCAGCCCTGACCACGGGCTGTTCGACACTGTTCATCAAGAAAGCAGCCCGGGCAGCCGGCATAAAGGCATGATCGAATAGATTGATCCAGACAGCGGACCGCGCATCATCCATCGCGTAAAAAGGGCGACCCTGGTTTTCCAGAAATCAGCCCTTTCTTGATGTGCCTCCCTCAATCTAATGCATCATGCACGGTGGATCACGATGACTTATTCTGGATTGAGGCAGTCTCCATTGCTTCGGATGACATCTCGATACCAGTAAAATGATCATTTGCGATAACGATCCAACGTGACGCTGCCACCATGTTCATCTTTCTTCTTTTATCGTGCATGTCGATGCTTGTCTCCTGGCATCTTCCGCGCATCGAAGACTGAGGTGCAGAGGTCGGTCAATCCAGCTTTTTCTTAGCGCAGAAAGGCAGCGGAAGCGAACGGCGCTTTCGATCAGCGAGATCCATGTATCTGTCCCATTGACGATCCATGCTTCTTTGCACCGCGGCGGAATGATGGTCAATGGCCACATATGCTTTCTGATGATCTCGATCTCTTTTTCGCTCAGATGAAAGTCACGCTGAGCATTTTCCATGGCAAAGCGAGGATGCCTGAATCCATGCCACTTATGCCATGCCTCTTTCTCATGCCAATCATACAAATAATAATCATGCAGCAGCGCACCACGGATCAGTGCGCGTTCATCATACTTCAGCCTCAGCCTGCAGGCCAGCATGCAGCTGTAAAACGCCACCAATACGGCATGGTCATATGTCGACACATCTCCGTGCTGAACATATTTCTTCATCTTCATCAGCCGTTCATCACCCAAATATAAAGACAGCTTTTCTGCGCTTTGTTCCTGCAGCCTTCTGTTCATCTCATCACCTTCACCAGTTATGATAACATTTTTTTGAGAATAATTTCTATAAATTTTAAGCATTGTTGTTCACATCTCGTTCATTTTTTTTATATGCGCTTTTCCATGTTTTCAAATAAGATAAAATAAATTGATAACCGCATGCTAATGCTAAATACTTCATGTAATATATTAATTTTATTGATGAACGATCTGCTAAATTTATGTAAATATATGTGCTTTTTTTCTCTTCTTCAGTCAGTTACATTCTCCCAGATCCTGTCGATTTCCAGTTATTGACAAAGGTATCTGTTATTTTATATAATGACTGTAAGGGCTATCTTTCTTTTCGAGATAGCAGGAAAGGAGACAAAATGGAAAAGTTGGAAAAGAAACTGCTGAAGATTTCCATGGCTGCTTCCTGCACGCTTTCCTTGCTGATGCCAAATGTGGCAATGGCACAGGAAAACGATCAGGCAACAGAGTCTGTGCAGGCTGAGATTTATCCGAAGCCGCAGAAAATGGAATATCTCTCCACTGAAGGAATGAAGCTGGAGGGCACGGTCAACCTCGTCGTTCATGGCGAACAAAACGAAGCGACCGTGACCAAGGTCAAGGAGCTTCTGACAGCAGAAAACATTTCATTCGTAGAGGCTGATGAAGTGGACGACAGTCAGGCGACCATCCTGATCACGACAGATGCATCACATTGTGACGATTGCGCTGCACCGGCAAATGCAGACACCACCGTGCTGGAGGAAGAACAGGGATACATCCTGAGCGCCAGCAACGATGAGAACGCCAAAGGTGAGATCAACATCGTCGGTGCAGACGAAGACGGCGCTTACTACGGCGTCATGACGCTGACCCAGATGATGGAACAGGGAAAAGAAGACGGCACATTTGCTGAAACCGTGATCTCTGATTATCCGGATGTCAAGCTGCGTGGATTTGTCGAAGGATTCTACGGTTATCCATGGGACTTTGAGGACCGCCTCTCTCTGATGAGCGAATCCAGCAAATTCAAGATGAACACATATATCTATGCGCCGAAAGATGACCCATATCACAAGGATCAGTGGCGTGAGCTGTATCCGGATGATAAAGCTGAAGAGCTGCGTCAGCTGGCCGAGGAAGGCAAGAAAGACAACATGAGCTTCTGCTGGAGCGTGCATCCGGGATATGGATTCAATTACAACACAGATGATGATTATAATGCCCTGATCAGAAAGTTCGAGCAGCTGTATGATCTTGGTGTCCGTCAGTTCGGTATCTCTTATGATGACCTGAGCGGTTCTTACAGCGGTCAGGATCACGCTGACCTGATCAACCGCGTCAACCGTGAATTCGTGCAGAAGAAAGGCGATGTCAAACCGCTGATCGTTGTCGGTACACGTTACTGCAACGGCTGGGGTCCAGATATGCAGACTTACTTCAAGCCGTTCTTCAGCTCTCTGGATGATGATATCGTCGTTATGTGGACAGGCGCCAATACGATGTCTGCTATCACGAAGGAAGCTTATGAGTGGCCGAAGACACAGACCGGCGTAGATAAAGATCTCGCCGCATGGTGGAACTATCCGGTCAATGACTATTGCGACGGCAACCTGATGATGTCCCCGTTAGAAAACCTGGACAATGATGTCGATAACCTGAGCGGTTTCTTCCTGAATCCGATGTCTCAGGCAGAGGCAAGCAAGGTCGCGATCTTCAGCGGTGCGGACTATTCCTGGAACATTGGCGATTTCGAACGTACTTCCAGCTGGAAGCGTGCCATCGCTGAACTTGTTCCGGAAGCCAACGAAGCATTTGAACGCTTTGCGGACAACATCTCTTATATCAAAGATGGATTTGAATTCGACGAATCCCGTTACTTAGTTGAAGATATCACCAACTTCCAGACAGCCCTGAAGAACAACATGGGCATCAAAGAAGCAGCTGAAGTGCTCAAAGCTGATTTCACCCAGATGAAAGAAGATGTCGCTTTGCTGCGCAACATCAACAACGCAAACTTGCTGGAAGAGATCACGATGCACCTGAATGCGTATGAGGCTGTCGCAGAAGCCGGAATCGCAAGCATGAATGCATTCATCGCCGCACAAGACGGCATCATCGATGACTGCCTGACCAACATCACGCAGACAGAGATCAAGCTGAATGAATCTGAGACTTATCAGATTGAAAGCCTGGAAACCAATGGAACAAAGATGAATGTCGTTAAAGTTGGTGAAAAACGTATCAAGCCGCTCCTGCGTGACTCTATCTCCCAGATCAAAGACCTGCTCATGGATACGGTATTCCCGCAGGCAAATCCTGCTGTGATCGGTACGATGGAAGGCATCGATGAAGTTAAAGTGATTGCTGCGCAGGGCAACTACACCATCAACGATGTTGCTGGCACACTGAATGCCGGAGAATCCATCGGTATCCGTCTGCCGAAGGCCATGAAGGTCGGCAGCATCGCAACAGAGATCGGCACAGCAGAAGGACTGAAGCTGCAGTATTCGGTCAATGGTCATGAGTGGACAGATGCAGATTCACTGAACGCGGACATCAACACGACTGCTACTTATGTACGCATCCTGAATGACACAGATGCCGCAATCGAACTGAACCTGACTTCTCTGACAGTCAAACCGATCTACAATGTCGGCGTCATGAAGGCAGAAACTGACCTGGGTACTTATGAAGGTACGATGGCCAATACCATTGACGGCAATATCCATACGAAATTCTATTCCAGCGCCGGCGCAACGGTAGGCAGTTATGCCCGCGTCGATCTGGGCAAAGAGATCCCGCTGTATGATGTCTCCATCAACTATGCCGGAAACCCGAAGGGACCTGGACATGGCATCGATGGATTCGCAGCCACAAAGCTGGAGATCTCCACTGACGGAGTAAGCTGGACACAGATCGGCGATATCATCAACGATGAGAACTATGTTGAGAAGACGATCGACGGACAGCTGGTCAATTCCGCAGATTACAACGCAGAAGGCCAGATGGCACGTTACATCCGCTTCACTGCTACAGAGGCAAGCGCTAACTGGGTACAGATCTTCGAGATCATGTTCAATGAGAGCGAAGGCTCGCTTGGTGACGATACGATCGATATCGCTTCTTCCACATTTGAAGACGGCACGCTGTATAACCTGTATGACCGCGATCTGACGACTGCATTCGCACCGACTGCTGTCAAAGACGGCGATACGCTGAACTTCGACATGACGACGATCACCGATGTCGGCAACCTGATGATCATGCAGGACGCAGAGGCCATCAGCAACGCCGTTGTCAGCGTGAAGGGCGTAGACGGCACATGGAAAGAAGTCGGTACGCTGAATAAAGAACTGACGACGCTGGCCATCAATGACACGATCACTGAAGTCCAGCTGACATTCAACAGCGCAAATCCGGCGCCGGTCATCTACGAGATCATCGCACAGGAACAGAGCGAAGATCCGGGAGATCAGGAAACTGCAAGCGAAGCAGCCATCGCCGCACTGCAGAACATGGTCGACAAGGCCATTGCTCTGGGCTCTGATGATGCAGTATTGACTGAAGCCATCGCCAACGCACAGGCCGTGCTCGCCAAGGAAGCACCGACCGTGACAGAAGTCGTTACCGCACTGCTCAACCTGAGCGAAGCGATGCAGGATCTGGATCAGGAAGCATCTGAGGATGCCCTGAGAGCAGATATCCAGGCAACGATCGACTTCATCAATGAGAACATCCTGAACAACGTAGAAGGCATCCGCCCGGCTAAGGTACAGGCGCTGAAAGACGCAGTCCAGGCCGCACAGACACTGGTCAATAACCCGGGTGCAACCGTAGATGAGCTGAAGGCAGCGAACAAGGCGATGACCAAAGCAGCACAGGAGCTGTGGGAGATCGTCTCCAAGGCAGAGCTGAACGCCTTGATCGAAGCCGCAAACGGTTACCTCGATGGTGACTACACGACAGAAAGCCTTGACGCACTGCAGGCAGCGATCGAATCCGCACAGACCGTAGCGATCAATGACAATGCGACAACGGCAGAAGTCACAGAAGCCATCATGAACCTGAGCGATGCGATCGCCAACCTGGAGACCATTACGTTAGATACGAGCGCGCTCGAGCATGAGATCGAGCTCGTCACCGAGATGATCGCCAACATCGGCAACTATGTGCCGAGCAGCGTAGAAGGACTGCAGGAGAAGCTGGATGCAGCGAAGACGGCCCTGAACAACGCGACGACACAGGCAGAGATCGATGAAGCGACCAAGACGCTGCGTGAAGCACGCTTGAATGCGAGAACAAAAGCGGACACCAGCGCATTGGAAGAGCTGATCGCATATGTGAACAGCCTTGACCTGAGCGCATACACGAAGGAAAGCGCACAGGCCGTCATCCAGGATGCCGCACGTGCAGAGATCATGACCAATGATCCTGAAATCACACAGGCAGAAGTGGACGACATGGTGAAGACCCTGCAGGCATCTGTAGACAACCTGGTTGAAGTCAAGAACAGCACAAATGCTGAAGATACGACGAACACTGCAGCAGCTGCACAGACCGGACTGTTTGCCGGCGTGCTGGCCGCAGCCGCAGGCGCTCTGCTCGCCATCAGACGCAGAAAGAATCAGGAATGATCCATTCCCGATGATCCAGCTGTGACATGCTAATACAAGCGTGTCACAGCTTTTTTATGGCCATCACCTCTGATGTCTGATCGACGAATCCAGATCCTCCAGCTCATCTGGAGGATCTTAGCATACGCCCATGAATGACTCAGCTGCGAATGGCCTCAATCACAAAAAAAAAACGGCACGATTACATCGCACCACTGATCATGAACGGTTCTTCAAGATGCTGCTCTACCTGTTCAAGGATCCCATAGATCCTGATACGCTTATCACTGGCGAGACCTCTACCAACATATGTACGTGGTCAGGGCATTCTTCTGCTGTTATTCTATTTACCCCTTTCCACTTGCACATTTCTCTTAATATCGCTCCTATTTCTCACCTTTTTTTCCATAAAATACTTTCCTTCTGTACTTTGGTGCAAGCACGATGTGATATTTGCAATTCCAAGTTGTATGTGATAAAGCATGTATGCCATTAAGATCATTCATTTTCATGGCCTCCTTCTGATTCTTTTCTTGCAGTTGTCGGACCGCAAGTTTAGTATCAGAAGGAGTTTTTTTTAAGTCTCTTTGCTTAAGCTATTTTGACCGCCAGACTATCTGGGGGTTTAAAAAAATGAGCCCGAAATTCAGGCTCGTTTTCATTTAATCTTTCTTTTTCTTGTCCGGCGTATACATGATCTTCAACCGACGGTGATTGCCTTCACCTTCGCTCTCCGTCGTGATGCAGTCCATATCAGCCAGATGATTGTGGATCGCTTTGCGTTCATCAGCCGGCATAGGATCCAGGATCGCATCTGTCTTTGTGCGTCTGACATCCTTGGCCACACGCATGGCCAGCGCGCATACCTTGTGATATTTTTCCTGCTTATATCCGTTGATGTCGATCAGGACGCCGACACGCTTTCTGAATTCAGATGAAGCCGCCGCTTTGACGATCGTATTCAGAGACTGCAGCGCAGTGCCGTTTTTGCCGATCAGCACCGCATTGTTTTCCGCATTGATCTGGATCCGATAAAATCCATCATCATTTTCCACGGTGACTTCCGCCTGCATCTCGATATTCTCGAAGAACCGCTCCAGATAAGCTTTCAAGAACGCTTCGATATCTTTGCTGCAGTAGACCTCCGCTTCCACTTTTCCGCCGATACCAAGGAAACCGGCTTTTTCCTCTTTGACTGTATACGTAAGCTCCTCTACAGCCACTCCTTTTTCAGCCGCAACTGATTTCAGAAGATCATCAAGATTCTTACCTGTATATACCTTTACTGTCATATCGGCATCCCTCCTTTATTATGCTGCTTTTTTCTTGGCAATAAAGAATTTGTGAACCACGAGATTCTGCAGAACGCGGAATACAGAAGAAACAAGCCAGTAGAATGACATGGCAAGCGGCCAGGAGAACGCCAGGATGGCGATCAGACCGGTGCTCATATACATCATCATGTTCATGTTTCCCATCATGCCGCCGTTGTTCTTCGGCTGCGCATATTTCTTCTCTTTGATGTGCTGCTTCTTCTTTTCATGCTTCTGCAGCCACTGCGGGATCTTATACGACAACAGCTGGAACACGACCATCAGCACAAAGATGAACAGATAGATATATTCTCCATGCTGCAGACCATACATCGGTGTGTTGGACAGATCGATTCCGGCAAAGGAACCCACGACGATAGAACTTGCGCGCATCGTCGCATAATACATGCCCATCAGGATCGGCAGCTGGATGAACATGACCAGGATCGATCCAAACGGGGAAATGTTGTATTTCTTATACAGTGCCTGCGTCTCCTGCGCCATGAGCATACGAGAGCGGTCGTCGGTCTTTCCGGCATACTTGTTCTGGATCTTCATGACCTCAGGCTGGATCATCTGCATCTTCTGCGACGATACCTGAGACTTGATCGTGATGAAGAAGACAAGCAGCTGGATCAGGAACGTCGTTCCGATGATGCCGAAGCCGGCATCTGTCATCCCTGCGATCCAGTTGATCAGCTGTGCGATCGGCCAGACGATCAGTCCGTTGAACCATCCGGTGTTCATCGCGTCACCGAATGTGGTCGCTTCGATGGTGATCTCATCATCCTCCGCATAATCGGCATACTGCTCCTTTACTTCCTCTGGCACATCTGTCGTATTCACATAGCTTTTCTTTACCGTGAACGTTTCAGAAGCAATGATCTCATTTACCTTCGTTTTTCCGTCATTTCCTCTCGGTGAGGAACAAGCGGTCAGAGAAACCATCAGAATCAGGCAGACGAACAACAGCTTTTTTTTATTTTTTAAAAATTTTCTCATCTACATTCTCCTCGCTAAAAGCATAAATCAGGTGTACTATATCATTTTAACTTTTTTCTTTAATCTTTCCAAGCTTTTTTTGTTGTTTAGATAATTTTCGCTGTCATATTTCGGACGTACGATTAAAACTGTATCAAAATCCTCATGAAAATCAAAAATTTCATCTACCATCATGCGCACCTGACGCTTGATGCGGTTGCGCTGCACCGCATTGCCGAGCTTCTTTCCGACAGATATGCCGACCCTGGCATGTTCCATCGCTCTCGGCTTGACATAGATCACAAACGCAGGGCAGGAATAAAAGCGTTTTTCCTTCATGATGGCGCTGAATTCATAATTCTTGCATACTCTGTACTTTTTCTTCATCGCTGTTTACCTCACCGTCATTCTCAAAAAAAATCACCCGAAGGTGATTTTTATGCGGATAACACTTTTCTGCCTTTTTTACGGCGACGTGCTAATACCTTACGTCCTCCCACAGTAGCCATACGGGCTCTGAAACCGTGAGTCTTCTGGTGTTTTCTCTTGCTCGGCTGATAAGTTCTTTTCATACTCAAGACACCTCCGCTTCCTTCTATTTATACATTTCTGAGCATTGCCTGATTATTATACATAAAATGGTGGTATAAGTCAACCGGGGGAAATCGATTCAATGTGAACGATCATTCCTTTCTTTCCGCATGCATCGATCTGCTTTTCCACATCAGATCTGGCCGATTTGATCGTCTCCATGGTGGAAAAGTGGAGATTTCCGCATTTTCCGGATGTTTTCCACCATTAGTCCACATCGTGGATTCTCCACTTTTCCACATACTGTTCAAAATGCGGAAAAGTACTGTATGTCCTTTATTTATCAGCAATTTTTCTCCTCACCTTTTCCACTTTCACCGGTGTGGAAAAGAATGGTTCTCCACTTTTCCACAATTTTGCTTTTCCACTGTCCACTTTTCCCCAGTTTATCCACGTGGATAAATGTGGAAAAAGTGGAAAACCCTTGTATATATCCCAATTTATCGTTCTCTCATTGTGGAATACTCCTTCGAACGCCCTTCCGCTCACAAAGTTGACATAGTATTTCCCCACAAATTAGTGTAAAATGGATGCGTAGAAAGGGGTCTGTTATGGGAATATCGGAAAAAGATTACCAGGAGCTGTGGAATTCCACTCTCCAGATCATCAAAGACAGCAATACTTACGATGATGCCATATTCAACACCTATATCAAACCGACCAGACTGTTCCGCATCAATGATGATGTAGCGCTGATTTCTGTCCCAAATAAAATTTCCAGTTCGATCTTCTCTGGCAGCCTGGACATCTGGCGTTCTGCCTTCGCCCAGACAGCCGGTGGCGACTATACGCTGCAGGTCATCCTGAACAAAGATGTGGAAAAGATGGTTCCGCAGCAGGTGATGCGGCAGCGCACGGATACGCTTTTTGAAGATCATTTCAATAAGCTGTACACATTCGACAATTTCGTCGTCGGCAAAAACAACCGGGAAGCCTATGCGGCATCGATCGCCTGCTGCAATTATCCCGGACAGTTCAACAATCCGCTGATGATCTATGGCAACTCCGGTCTGGGAAAGACCCATCTGCTGCATGCGATCGGCAATTACCTGAAAGTCAACCGCCCGGATGCCAGGGTCATCTACATATACAGCGAAGATATCGTCACGCTGCTGATCGACGCCATGAAGACCAAGAACGTGCATGGCAACTCCGTGGAAGAGATCAAGGAGCGATTCATGGAATGCGATTTCCTGCTCATCGACGATATCCAGCGCATGAAGCAGTCTGCTTCTCAGGAGATCTTCTTCAATCTGTATAACAAGCTGATCTCCGCAAACAAGCAGATCATCATCACCAGCGATATCCATCCCAGCGAGCTCAAAGGCATCGAAAACCGCTTGATCTCGCGCTTTCTGAGCGGTCTGAAGGTCCGGGTGGCTTCTCCGGAATTTGAGACGGCGAAGGCCATCTTGAAGAAGAAGATCGAAGGAAGAGATGAGACGGTCATGATCGAGGATGAGGTCCTCGATTTTATCGCCACCAAGTTCTCCAGCGACGTGCGCAAGCTGGAAGGTTCGCTGAATGAGCTGTTCTTCAAGGCGATCCTGGATAATCCCGGGATCATCGACCTGAACTTCGCCCGCAGCGTATTCGAAGATGAGCCGGTCATCGTCATGGAGGAAGAGCTGAATGTTAGCCGGATCAAAAAGTGCGTCTGTGAGTATTATGGCCTGACTCAGACACAGATCGAATCCAAATCGCGGACCAAGCAGATCGCGAATGCGCGGCATATCGCCGTCTATCTGTGCAGGGAACATCTGCAGATCCCCTTTGTCAAGATCGGCATCGAATTCGGCAACCGCGATCATTCGACGATCATGTCTTCTTTTGAGAAGGCGAAAAAGCTGATGAAGAAGGATAATGCGTTCAATACGGCCGTGCGGCAGATCGAATCCAAGCTCGGCATACAGTAGTTTTCCGCATCCTTCCACATTTCTTCCACATGTTTTCCATAGGGAAAAATGAAGGATATCGCGATAAATCAGGAATATTCTCTACTTTTCCACAGTTTTCCACACCCTTATTATTGTTATTATATAAAAGAATATAAATAAACAGAAACAGGAGGTCCATGATGAATTTCACAATCAACAAGCGTTTTTTCTATGACAGGCTTTCGATCGTTTCCAGAGCCATCTCTGTCTTTTCACCGCTGCCGGCATTCTCCGGGATCAAGATCGATGTCAGCGCGACCGACATCGTATTGACCGGAAGTGATTCAGATATCTCTATCCTTTCGACGATCACGCCGAGTGAAGACAACGCGCTGACGATCAATGATGTAGGAAGCATCGTCATCGAAGCCAAATATATCTTGGAGGTCGTCCGTAAGATCGAAGGCGACATCATCGAATTTGAAGTGCTGGATGATACGCAGACCAGGATTTCCGGCGATCGTTCGCAGTTCAAGATCAATGGCATGAAATCGACCGATTATCCTGCCATCGATTTCTCCCGGCCAAAGGATACCTTTGAGATCGAAGCCGATACGCTCAAGGAGATCATCACGCAGACCTGCTTTGCGACCAGCGACCGAGAGACCCGTCCGGTCCTGACCGGTGTGAACTTCTCCTGCCATGACAATCAGCTTCAGTGCGTGGCTACGGATTCCTATCGGCTGGCGCGTAAGATGATCCCGTTGGAGTCTGCGCTGCAGTTCAACATCACGATCCCGGCAAAGAGCCTGCAGGAAGTATATAAGAGCATCAGCGGTGAAAAATCCGTCGTGATTTCTGTCGATAACAAAAAAGTGCAGTTTCTGATCGACAATACGATCATTCAGACGCGATTGATCGACGGCGCTTATCCGGAAACGAGCCGGCTGATTCCTTCATCTTTCAGTTATGAGCTGCGCATCGATTCTCATGAGCTGCTCAGTGCGATCGACCGTGCCAGCTTCATCAAAAATGACGGCGTCTACATCATCCGTTTCCGTCTGGATGAACAGGAGTGTGTGCTGACTTCCAATTCAGCGGAAGTCGGTTCTTCCATCGAGGTGCTGTCCAACGCGGCATTTACCGGCACTCATCTGGAGATCAGCTGCAACGGACGTTATGTGTTCGAAGCGCTGAAGGCCCTGAAACAAGGGGAGATCGTCATCCGTCTGTGCGGGGAGATGAAGCCGTTTACGATCCAGTCTGCCGATGAGGAAAGCGTGACGATGCTGGTCGTTCCGCTGCGTACGTATTCTTGAGAAATTGACCGAAATATAACAAAAAAGGCCCTTTTTATGCTATAATATTATAGATGCGGAAAGGGTCTTTCATTATGGAATTTCATGTAAAAAACGGGTATATCACCCTGGGCCAGCTGCTCAAGGCATGTGACTTGATCTCCAGCGGTGCGGAGGCAAAATCTGCCGTGAAGGAAATGAAGATCACGGTCAACGGCGAGCCGGAAGCACGGCGGGGAAGAAAGCTGTATCCCGGGGATACGGCAGTCATCGAAGAGACGACGATCGAACTGAAATGAGAATCACTCGGATGAGGCTGGTCCATTTTCGAAACTATACGGATGAGCGTGTCAGTTTCGATGATGGCATCCAGCTGATCTGCGGGAGCAATGCACAGGGGAAGACGAATCTTCTGGAGGCGCTCTATTTCTGTTCCACGGTGCGTTCGCATCGGACGGCACAGGATCGGGATCTGATTCAGAATGAGGAATCTTCCTTTCTGATTGACCTTTCCCTGTATCGGCGCGGCCGCAGCGAACAGCTGCGCGTATGCGTGAACGAGAGGGGGAAAAACCTTTTCCTGCATGGCAATCCGGTCCGCAGAGTATCTGATTTCATCGGCGAGGTCAACGCGGTGCTGTTTTGTCCGGACGATATGAACCTGTTCACTTCTTCGCCGCGGATCAGACGGAGGTTCATCGACATCGAGCTGAGCAAGCTGTCGCGGCGCTATACGCAGACGCTGGGGCTGTTCCAGAAGCTGTTGAAGGAGCGCAATGCCCTGCTCAAGCAGAATGCGCTGGATGAGGTCTATCTGCGCGTGCTGAGCGAGCAGATGGTCGATTGTGAGATCATCATCATGAAGCAGCGTCAGACGTTCCTGCAGGAGCTCTTCGCGCTGTGCAGGCCGTTTTACCGCAGCCTGGCTCAGGATGACACAGAGATCGGCTTTACGTATCATACTTGTCTGGACAGCGATCATCTGGATGACCGTGAGATGCTCTTGCAGAAATACGAGAAAGGCCGTCAGCGGGATCTGCTGAGCGGTCAGACGAATATCGGCGTGCATAAGGACGATGTCACATTCACCGTGGACGGACAGAATGTGAACAGCTTTGCGAGCCAGGGACAGAAACGCACGCTGCTGCTTTCGATGAAGGCGGCGCTGTGCGTGATGATAAAAGAAAAGATCAAGGAATATCCGATACTGCTGCTGGATGATGTGTTCTCGGAGCTGGATGAGGGAAGAAGACAGCGTCTGCTTTCCATCCTGCCTGCGCAGATGCAGATCTTCATCAGCACGACGGATCATCTCCGCCTGAACGAGACCGGGCGTCCGGTCAGTTTTTATGAAGTGGAAGGCGGCAGGATTTTAAGGAGGTAAGGCTATGCGTGAAGAGAAATCAGCTGAGATTCTGGAGATGGAAAACATCCATGTGGATCATTCCTATACCGCGGATGACATTCAGGTCCTGGAAGGACTGGAAGCAGTGCGGAAACGCCCGGGAATGTATATCGGAACGACCGGCGCGCGCGGCCTTCACCACCTCGTCTGGGAAATCGTGGACAACGGCATCGACGAAGCGCTTGCCGGCTATGCCGATGAGATCGATGTCGTCATCGAGAAAGATAATGTCATCTGTGTGAGCGACAACGGACGCGGCATGCCGGTCGGTATCCATGAAAAGACCGGCATCTCCGCCGTGGAGACGATCATGACCGTGCTGCATGCCGGCGGCAAGTTCGGCGGCGGCGCATATAAAGTATCCGGCGGCCTTCACGGCGTCGGCGCCAGCGTCGTCAACGCACTTTCTGAATGGCTGGAGGTCACCGTGCATCAGGACGGAAAACGATACTTCATCCGCTTTGAGCAGGGCGGTCATCCTTCCGCGCCGCTCAAGGAGATCGGCGCCAGCGATCGGCACGGCACGGTCGTGCGCTTCAAGGCCGATCCGCTGATCTTCACTGAGACGACAGAATATGATTTTGAGACATTGAACACGAGAATCCGGCAGCTTGCCTTCCTCAACCGCAATATCCGCTTGAATCTGCGCGATGAGCGCGGAGATGAACCGGTGAGCCGCTCTTACTGCTATGAAGGCGGGATCATCGAATACGTCCGTTATCTGAATCAGAACAAGACCGTGCTGCATGATGAAGTCGTCTATGTCGAAGGCTTGCAGCAGGGGATCTTGGCTGAGATCGCCATGCAGTACAACGACGGCTATATGCCCAATATCTATTCCTTCTGCAACAACATCAACACGCAGGAGGGCGGTACGCATGAAGACGGATTCCGTCTGGCGTTGACGCGCGTATTGAACAATTATGCGAAAAACAACAACATGCTCAAGAAGGACGAGACGCTGTCCGGAGATGATGTGCGGGAAGGACTGACGGCCATCATTTCCATCAAGCATCCGGATCCGCAGTATGAGGGACAGACGAAGACGAAGCTGGGCAACTCCGAGGTGCGCAAGATCGTCTCCAATATCCTCGGCGAGCAGCTGGAGCGTTTCCTTATGGAACATCCGGATATCGCCAAGACGATCGTCGACAAGGCCATCGTGGCCGGTAAGGCGCGTCTGGCCGCTAAGAAGGCGAGAGAGCTGACGCGCCGCAAGAGCGCGCTGGACGGCATCTCTTCGCTGCCAGGAAAGCTGAGCGACTGCAGCTCGAGAAACGCAGAGGAATGCGAGATCTACATCGTCGAGGGTGATTCTGCCGGCGGAAGCGCCAAACAGGGCAGAAACTCCCGTACCCAGGCCATCCTGCCGCTGCGCGGAAAGATCCTCAATGTCGAGAAGGCGCGGATGCACCGCATCTTTGAAAACGCCGAGATCCGTTCGATGATCACTGCATTCGGCTGCGGCATCCAGGATGAGATCGACCTGAGCAAGCTGCGCTATCATAAGATCATCATCATGACCGATGCCGACGTCGACGGCGCGCATATCTGTACGCTGATGCTGACGTTCTTCTATCGTTTCCTGCGCCCGGTGATCGAAGGCGGTTATGTATACATCGCGCAGCCGCCGCTGTATAAGATCCAGAAGGGCAAGAAGATCGCCTATGCCTACAAGGAAGAACAGATGGGCGCGCTGAAAGCAGAATTCAAAGATAACTACAAGATCCAGCGTTACAAAGGACTGGGCGAGATGGACGCGGAACAGCTTTGGGAGACGACCATGGATCCAGAGAACCGCACCCTCAAGCAGGTGACCATCAATGACGCGATGGAAGCCGACGCCGTATTTGAGATGCTGATGGGTGAGGATGTCGGACCGCGCCGCACCTTCATTCAGGAAAATGCGCGTTATGCCAACCTGGACATTTAAGGAGGTAGATGTACATGGATACAAATTATGACAAGCTGGAACAAGTAGACATTTCCAGGGAGATGCGGACATCTTTCCTGGACTACTCGATGTCAGTCATCGTCCAGCGTGCGCTTCCCGATGTCCGTGACGGCATGAAGCCGGTACACCGGCGTATCCTGCATTCCATGAACACCTTGGGGATCACCGCTTCCGTAGCGCATAAGAAATCCGCGCGTATCGTCGGAGAGGTCATCGGTAAATACCATCCGCACGGCGATATGGCGGTATATGACGCCATGGTGCGCATGGCGCAGGACTTTTCCTACCGCTACCCGTTGGTCGACGGACATGGCAACTTCGGTTCGATGGACGGAGACGGCGCGGCGGCCATGCGATATACAGAAGCGAGGATGTCCAAGATCTCCATGGAGATGATGAAGGACATTCAGAAGGATACCGTAGATTTTGAAGATAACTATGACGGGGAAGAAAAGGAACCGGTCGTCTTGCCGGCGCGTTTCCCCAACCTGCTCGTCAACGGTTCGGTTGGCATCGCGGTCGGTATGGCCACCAATATCCCGCCGCATAATCTGGGCGAGACCATCGATGCGACGCTCGCCATCATGGATGATCCAGACATCACGGTGAGCAATCTGATGGAAAATTACATCCCAGGACCGGATTTTCCGACCGGCGGCATCATCCTCGGCCGCTCTGGCATCCGCCAGGCTTATGAGACCGGACGGGGAAGCATCATCATCCGTTCAAAGGTAAAGATTGAAGAGATGGACAATGGCAAGAAACGCATCATTGTCTATGAGATCCCTTATCAGGTCAACAAGGCGACCATGATCGAAAAGATTGCTTCGCTGGTCAGGGAGAAGGTCATCGACGGCATCACTTATTTGAACGACGAATCGAACCGAGACGGTGTGCGCATCGTCATCGAGCTGCGCAAGGATGTGCAGGAGTATGTGATCCTGAATCAGCTGTACCGGCTGACGCCGCTGCAGACTTCCTTTGGCATCAACATGCTTTCCCTGGTCAACGGCGCGCCGAAACAGATGGGCATCAAGGAGACGCTGCAGCATTATGTCGATCACCAGGTCGAAGTGACGACCAGACGCACCCGGTTCGATCTGAAAAAGGCAGAGGACCGCGCTCATATCCTGGAAGGTTTCCGGATCGCGCTCGATCATATCGATGCGATCATCGCGCTGATCCGCGCCTCCCGCAATGACGAAGAGGCGATGCAGGGGCTGATGGAACAGTTCGCTTTATCAGAAGTACAGGCCAAGGCCATCCTGCAGATGCAGCTGCGCAGGTTGACCGGACTGGAACGAGATAAGATCGAGACAGAGTATAACGAGCTGCTCGCAACGATCGCGGATCTGCGCGATATCCTTGCCAATGAATCCCGTATCCATGAGATCATCCGGCAGGAACTGAGCGAGGTCAAAGAAAAATATGGAGATGAGCGCCGCACAGAGATCTCTGATTCCGGAATGGAGATGGACGATGAAGATCTGATCCCGGTGGAGGATGTCGTCATCACGATGTCCACGAGCGGATACATCAAGCGCGCTCCGGTCGATACATATAAGACACAGCAGCGCGGCGGACGCGGCGTCAAGGGCATGTCGCTCAACGAAGATGATGTCATCGAGACACTGATCACGATGTCCACGCACGATCATCTGTTGATGTTCACCAATCTTGGCCGGGTATACCGGCTGAAGGGCTATAACATCCCCAATGCGTCCAGGACATCGAAGGGCCTGCCAGTGGTCAATCTGCTGAGCTTGGAAAAAGAGGAAAGCGTGACGGCACTGGTTCCGATGAAGAAGGACTCACCGGCCCAGTATTTGTTCTTCGTGACGCAGAAGGGCCTGGTCAAGCGGGTAAAAGTAGAAGATTTCGACTATATTCCGCGGAAAGGAAAGCTCGCCATCCAGCTGCGTGAGGATGATGAGCTCATCAATGTCAAGCTGACCAGCGGTGAAGATGAGATCTTGATTGCTGGTTCCAATGGCAAGGTCATCCGCTTTGAAGAAGATGAGGTCCGTCCGATGGGCCGCACGGCCAGCGGTGTGCGCGGCTTTAATACCGATGGTGGGACCGTGGTCGGCGTAGCCGTCAGCCACGAAGGAAAATATCTGCTTTCTGTTTCAGAGAATGGCTATGGCAAACGAAGCGAGATCGATGAATATCGTAAGACCAACCGAGGCAACAAAGGCGTCAAGACGATCAACGTGACGACCAAGACCGGTTCGCTGGTCACCGTCCGTGCGGTCAATGGCGATGAAGATGCTATGATCGTCACCGATAAGGGGATCATCATCCGCATCGCGCTGGATCACGTCGGCGTTTACGGGCGCAATACCCAGGGCGTCAAGCTGATCAATGTCGCTGATGATGAGACGGTAACCAAAGTTGCAGTTGTGGCTAAAAACGAAGAAGAACAAAGCGAAGAATGATATCCATAGGAAATTTTCCAATCAGATCACAAGGAAAATTTCCTTTTTTTCAAATTTTTTTGAATATCGTGCAATAAAACATCCTCCGTATGCATTGATTAAGTGAAAAGGCCTTTGAGAAGTAAAAAAAACGGAGGAAAATGAACATGAAAAAGTATTCGATCTTATTATCCGCGGCCCTGATGATGGGTCTGGTCAGCGGATGCGGCAGCGCTACCGGCGGCGAAGAGGTATCTACAGTCATCACGATGGATGTCAATCCAAGCATCCAGATGCGCTTGAACAGAGATGATGCAGTCGTCTCTGTCATCGGAGAGAATAAGGAAGCAGAAGAGATCCTGAAGGATATGGATCTTGAACAGACCGATATGACCGTGGCAGTCAATGCGGTGATCGGCTCGATGGTCAAGCAGGGGTATCTGACGACAGATAACAATACCGTGCTGCTTTCCGTAGAAAACGATGATGCAGATGAGCGTTCCAGAGTAGAGAAGGAGCTGAGCGAAAACATCTCCTCTACGCTGAGCACATATGATATTTCCGGCGCGATCCTGGCACAGGACATGGATATCGATGACGATATGGAGACCATCGTCAACAAATATGATATTTCTTATGGCAAAGCGGCATTGATCGAAGAGATCTTGGAAGAACGCAGCGATTATCAGATCGAAGATCTGGTAAAGCTGAGCGCCCAGGAACTGATCTTGATCTACGAGTCAGTCGATGATGACCGGGATGTCAGCAAGATGACCGGTACGGTCAGCACATCCAAGTATATCACGCGGGATGAAGCGCTGAATATCGCGTTGAGCAATGCGAAGAAGGCGAAGAACGAAGTATCCGGTCTGGAAGTAGAATTTGGTTATGAAGACGGACGTCTCACTTATGAGATCGAATTTAACGCAGACGGCTTTGAATATGAGTATGAGATCGACGCGCAGACGAAAAAGGTCGTCAGAAGCGTAGACCGCGATGATGACGACGATGATGATGACCGCAAGAATACGCAGTCTTCATCCAGCTCATCTAATTCTGGCAGCAGCTCTTCACAGGGAACCACCAACAGACAGCCATCATCATCGAACAACAATAACCGATATGATGACGATCGCTATGATGATGACTGGGATGATCGTGACGATCAGGATGACGACCGTTACGATGATGACTGGGATGATCGTTACGATGATGACGATCGTTATGATGACGACTGGGATGACGATGATGACGATTGGGACGATGACGACGATGATGACAGAGACGATGATGATGACGACGATGACGATGATTAGTCTATATTGAACGGAATATCTCACGCGCAGACAGATGATCCTGTCTGCTTGCGTGTCTGTTCGTTACACAGCCAGAAATTGACATAGAATTAACATATTATTTACATACATATGATAATCTCATGATCTGTATCTGATATATTGTTTATTGTATGAATAACGATAGAAAAAGACTGGAAGATCTGATCATGCGTTTAGCTGATGATCAGCAGATCATGGCAGAAATTTATGAAATGACCAATCGTGCGGTGTATATTTTCATCCATGGGATGGTCGGCAATTCAGAATGTGCGAAGGATGTGACACAAAATGTCTATCTGAGCATCTATCAGAACTGCCGTCGATATGAAAACAGGGGACAGCCGATGTCGTGGATCTATGGGATCGCCAGAAACGAATCATTGATGTATCTGCGTTCCCGGCAGCGAAATGTCTTGTTGGATGAATCGATCGAGATTGCGGCCGAGGATCCGGATATCAGCGGAAAAGTAACGCTGGAGATGCTGATGAACGCGCTGAATGAAGAAGAGCGTGAGATCGTTTCCATGCATGTATCCGGAGGAATGTCTTTTCGCGAGATAGCTTCGTTCATGGATCTTAACTTATCGACCGTGCTGTCGAAATATCATCGCTCTGTCAAGAAGATGAAACAGATGATCAGGGAGGTGACGGAATGAAACAAAATCACCATCGGCCGGAATGGAAAGAGGTCTTTCAACAAGCCCCTGTGCCTGACCAGAAGGATGCCATCATGGATCAGCTCCGCTTCATCGAACCGGATGAAGCGCCTGAAACAGAGAAGGGCAGACAGAGAAGGCGAAGAGGCCTGTATCCGGGCCTATGCGCGGCTGTATGCGCCGCTTGTGCGGTCATGCTGGTCTTTGCTTTTCTCCCTTCGCTTCATCCGGCATCTGCCGTGGTATCGTTCGACGTCAACCCTAGCATAGAATTATCCTTGGATGCAGAGGAAAACGTTACGGAAGTTCTCGTTCACAATGAAGAAGGGGAATTAGTGCTCGACGACATGGAACTGGAAGGCGTGGACATCGATGTGGCCGTCAATGCATTGATCGGCAGCATGATGCGTCATGGTTATCTGGATGAGCTCAAGAATACGCTTCTGGTCACGGTCAAGAGCGAAGATGAGCAGATGCGAAGCAGGCTGCGGGAATCGATCGTGAATGATATCGAAGAGATGATGAAAGGCAATTCATTGCAGATCTCTATCCTGTCTCAAGATATGGACACCACCAATGAATATACGGAAATCGCGCAAAAATATGGCATATCTGAAGGAAAGGCCGCTTTGATCAGTGAGCTCGTTCAGTCAGATCCTGCTTATCAGTTCGAGGACTTTGTCGGACTTTCCATTACTGATCTGGATACGCTGATCCAGTATAAGGATCTGGAATATACATCGATCACGTCCAATCAGGTAGTCAATCACAGCGGCTATCTGACCAGCGATGAGGCCAAAGATGTCGTATTCGGACATGCCGGCGTTGATCAGGATGAGATCAGCGCATATACGTATACATTGGACTGCGATGACAACCGGCTCGTGTATTACATCCGGTTCCAGGATCCGTATGCCGGATATCAGTATGAGATCAATGCGATCAGCGGTGAGATCATCGATTTCAGCGTGACCTTAAAGTAAAAAAATCACTTTCCTGTTCGGGAGAGTGATTTTTTATCATTACAGGACGTATCGGTCAAACAGCTCCTGGTTATACTCATCTGCGCCGTCGGCGTTGCTGGAGCGGAAGACTGGGACGTCTCTGCCATCCTGGACGAGCAGCTCTGCCATCCGGCCTACGATGCACTGAGACAGGAAGCATCCGCTGAGCGTGCTGACGGGACCCATAGATACCGTTTCGTTAAGCGCTATGCCGGCATCGCCATAGGGCGCTTTGTTGTCCAATACGACATCGGCGATGTCACAGAGCTTTTTTCCGCTTTCATGCCGGCTTTTCACTTTCTGGCTGTGGCACAGAGAAGTAATCGCAACGATGCGTGCGCCCTTTTGTTTCATCCTGAGCAAATATTCGATGACCAGCGCGTTTCTTCCAGAATTGCTGGCCGCGATGATGACATCTCCTTCTTTGACATGATACAGCTGTTCAAGGACGTCCGCATAGCCGGCCAGACGTTCGATCTGCGTGCTTTTGGTCGGATGGGTAGCCAGCGTCAGCTCGATCTCCACGATCGGCTTGATCTTGGCAAAGCCTCCGGCACGAGCATAGATATCTTGTCCAAGCATATGGGAGTGGCCAGTGCCAAAGGTATAAATGCAATGTCCGCCGCACTCCGCATCATACAGGATATGAGCTGCCTGTTCGATTTCTTTTTGATTGTCATTCCATACGGCAGACAGGATTTCATTGACATAAGCATGATATTTTTCTTGAAAAGTCATTGTCATCGCCTCTCTTTACGACCATTATATCATTTTATTTCATCGAACACGGACACTTCTTTTCTATTTAGCATCAAGGACATAAATGATCGTTTAGGATCATCATTCTTTGTGTGACATCAAAAGGACAATCAAATTTCATATCATTTCTCCCAAGCAAAAGAGTTATATTGTAAATTGAAAATAGATCTATGTCTTGGTTTATGGGGAAGCGTCAAATGGAGCTCATCCACAAATAAAGGATAATTCCTATGTTTGTCAAAACGCTCTATAATGGCCGCAGGGCTTTTATCTGTACCGGAACAAGACGATCCCGCTGCTATCCAGCCGGTTCATGCTGAGCAGGATCCCATGATTCTCATCAATATTTGAAATTGCTGCTGGATGGATTGAAGATCGAGAAGAAGAGTGTGTTCAAAAAAACAAGAATATCAATACGTATGAAAGGTTTTTTATCAATATAGAAAAACTATTGGTTTTATTATATAATAGAGCCATCTTGAACGAACAAGAAGCAAGACCAGTGACAGCTTAAAAGCTGACACCGGCCCTTGTATGGCAGTTTTATTTGACGCCGATAAATGAAGGTATATGTTATGAAAATTGCAATATGTGATAATGATAAAACAATTATAGATAAATTGACGTTATTTATAAATAAATACAAAAATTGTAAAAACAAGAAAATAGAATGTTATCATTTTTATAGCGGAGAAGATTTATTAAGATCAAGTGAGCATTTTGATGTTATCTTTCTAGATATAGAAATGGAAAATATGAATGGAATGGAAACAGCTGCAGAAATTAGAAAGACTGATACAGATGTAGTCATTGTAATTCTATCAGGGTATGCCAGATATAAAAATCAGGCGTATGCTTTACATGTGTTTGATTATATCGATAAACCAGTAGAAGAAAATAAAATTTTGAATATTTTAGAAGAAATCGAAAGATATAGAATAAAAAACGCACCAATGTATTTCAGCTTCAGAAGCAAAGATACAATGTTAAAAGTAAAGAAAGAGGATATCTTATATTTTGAGTATTATGATCGGAATACATGGCTATATACGACCACAGGAAAATATGTGACGAATTATACAATTGCGAAGCTGAATGAAAAATTGAAAGACTATGATTTCTTTTCACCTCATCGAGCTTTTCTGGTAAACTTTTATCACATCTATTCTTATACAGCGAATAGAATTATCATTGATGATCAATTAAAGACAGAAATTCCCATTTCTCAATTAAAAACTAAGGAATTCAAAGAAAAGTTTATTCAATATCTTACTAAGGCGGCATTAGAAATATGAGCATAACACAGTTTATTGTTAAATTGACTTCTTTTGTATACTGTGGAAGTATTTATCTATTTTTAGGCACTTATTTAGATTTTTTTGAAAAAAACTATAAGCCGAAATTTTCTGATACGTATAATATATTGTGTTTAATCGGAATCATGATTTTTAATTTATGGTTTCAGAATAACCATATCTATACGGTCTTGTTTTTATGTGTTGTTTACTATTTATTTTTACATTTTACTTTTCAATTTGAATCAAAAAAAGACATTTTCATCAATTTTATTTTTTTCGCGACAGGTTATGCGCTTCTGCTAGGTGTCTATAGCTTTATTGATCTTTTTGTCTCTAAGAAAAATGAATACTCCGCGCTTATGCTGAACCTTAGTATATTGGTAGCGGGAATCATATTCTTTGTCATTTATCGAAAAACAAAGGTAGTTAAGTTTATTCACTCATTTTATCGATTGGAAGTAGTAGATTTTATCTTCATTCTTTTTGTCATATCCTTGTATTATGGCTTATCTATGTTTTTATTATATATCGCAAGTATTTCTCAATCCATGATCTTAGAATTTTTCACATTTTCATTGAATTTCTTTTTTCTGATCATCATATATGGTTTGCTTTATTTAGTGTATAAGATATGTATAGGGTATGCTGCGGATCGGCAGCTGCAGGAATTAAAACATCGAGAAGAATTAAATTATGAATACTATAGAAGAAGAGAAGAAACAGAAAAGGAAATTTCGTATCTGATACATGATATGAAAAATCATTTGCAGATCATAAGATCAAACAGTGATCAGAAAGAAATGAAGCAGTATTTAAATGAGGTTAATGATCAGTTAGAAAATAAAGATCTGGAAGTCTATTCATCACGGAAAATATTACAGACATTATTGTATGATAAAGTAAAACGGGCAGCGGAATTAAATATTCACATCTCAATCAAAAACAGCGATGTTGCTTTCCGTTGTTTTTCCGATTTTGATTTAGTAACTATTTTTTCTAATATGTTGGATAATGCCATCGAAGCTGTCAATCAGCTTGAACAAAATCGAAATATATCACTTCATATCAGAAAAGTAAAAAATATGATTATCATTCATTTAGAAAATCCTTATAAAGGTAATTTAATGAAAGATGAAAATGGTGAATATCTGACAACCAAAAAAGAACATAAGGGTTTAGGTATTCAGAGCATGAAACATGTTGCGAAGAAGTATAAAGGTGATATTGCCATTGAACAGAAAGATGGAATATTTAATATGACAATTGTTTTTCCTGATCATGATCTTATTTTAGACGAAAATAATCCTATTTTAGACAATGTAAGGTGATTTCTATTTATTCTATGCTAGTATAACCGCGTAGAAAGGTCATGACAATCTACACAAGCAGAAAGGAAGGAATGAATAAAGAGCAAGCTTAAAATAGCATTAGCCGCATCAGTGATAGGTGTATGTGTGCTGGTTCTGCCAATGTATTAGCGGATGTAGAAACTTATGCATATTCAAATGACAACATACCGTTTCATTTAAATATTCCAGAGCATAAACAAAACGTAAGAACAACAGGCAGATATCGAACAACGACAAACGTTAATAACAAATGGAAAGTGAAAATGACTAAAAGTTATGAAGGTCCCGGAACATATACCAGTTTCTGGCTGGAACTTTATAACGGAAAAAATGTGTCCAATGTTGTTTCAACGAGAGTTGAAGATGGCGCGAGATATTCTCCGGCACACAGCTTAGCTAGCCAGGCAACCGTATATCTTACTTCAGAGAACAATAACGATAATGATGTGACATATACTGTTGAAGGTTATTGGGATGAAGAAACCGGTGAATAAAAAAACGATTAAAAGTGTGAAAGAGCATTCTTTCACACTTTATTCAAAAAAGGGGTGAATAAGTTGTTAAGTAGAGAAATAAAAAGCGTATTGAAGAATAAAAGAACTTACATAGTCTTCACCATTTTGACTATTATTACTTTGTATGATTTATGGATCAATATAAATAATAATATATTATTAAGTATCGACACAGGTGGAAAGATAGATTGGACAACTGTAAAGTATCCATATTATGCAGCCTTTCTGTCTTCTTCATCAGAAGGACATGTTGGAACAATGTTATATTCTCATTTGTTTCCAATCTATGCATTGATTGTGATTGCAGATTCTTGTGTAACGGAATATAAAACAGGAATATATAATGCTTTATCTGTTAGAGGCGGAAAGAAAGCTATATTTTTTAATAAACTGCTGGCAACTTTTATTGTATTGTTTGTTATGACATTGATCACATTTATCATTAATTATGTATGTGCCCTAGTTGTATTTCATGACGGAACTTTATCGTATCTTTTTATTGCTGAAAATCATATATTGGGGCAGATTGTAGCGTTAAATCCTGATCTGGCTTATGTAGTCTATATGTTTGTTAATGCTGCTATTCTTAGTTTGGTGGGTGTTATGTGTGTTTGTTTCGGTTATATAATCAAAGATCTAAAAGTAGTATATGCTGTATCTTTAATCACATGGCTGATTTTTATTGCTTTACCTTGGAGTATCACCTATGTCACGCAGCCTTATATTGAACAAGGTTTAGAATGGATCATTCCTTCTTTGAGCATATTTCTGATCACTGCAGGCATATTGATATGGATTGCATATAAAAAGAGGGTATTGTGCGATGAATTATAAGAAAATAAATAAGTTTCTTATACTTTATATAATATATGTCATTTTTGTCTTTGCAAGATGGCAGATGACTCATAGATTAGTATTTTATCCGGATACATTTCAGCCTATAGATTTAAGTATATTTTTATATGTTGATGATAATTTATATTTTATACATTTCATAGTTTATTTATCCTTAATATCAATATTTTTTCTAAGGATAGAAGAACATGAATTGATCCGTATAACAAGAAAAAAATTGATCAATAAAAATGCGCTGATCGTTGTTTTTGGTTCTTTATTTATGTCAGTAACGATCAATTTGATACAGATTATTAATGTAATGATAGAAACAAAAGCGGTAGGAATAGGCACGATTATAAATGCATTCATAGAAACAAATTATATTCCGATA
>UQPV01000040.1 GCA_900543035.1 uncultured Solobacterium sp. | reverse complement strand
ATCACAGATTCTGTATGAGTAAGTGCAACGATCATTTTTTGCCTTATTAGAGTTGCGTTTACTTTTTCACTTCAGCAGTTTGTTACAGAGTGTTGACAGTTCATGCCGTATGCATGAAAATTTCTGAATGGGACATACTGCAGATGAACTCGTTCTTGGAAAAAACAAGATGAACGTGGTACAGTATAACTACATATGAGAAGCTGGAGATGATGCACCTTGAAAAGAGTGATAAAAATGATATCGATCATCCTTCTGCTGCTGCTCTTGCTTTGTGTGATCAGCATCTGGTGTTCTTACCATGTGCTCAGTCTTACGACTTTTACTTTGAGCAGTGAAAAAGTAAATACGCCGATGCGGGCCGTCCTGATCTCTGATCAGCATGATCATATCTTTCGTGATGATAATGAGGAATTGATCGAGCGCATCCTCGAACTGGAACCAGATGTGGTGTTCATGGATGGAGATATGCTGAATGCGGACAGTGATGACATCAGCTGGCTGCTTTCTGAGATCGAGCGCCTGTCTGCCAAAGTTCCGGTCTACTATGCGCTGGGCAATCATGAGCTGGCTTATATGGCCGCACATCCGGATCTGATCACACAGCTGGAAGAAGCCGGCGCGATCGTGCTGGATGAACAATATGTGGATGTCGAGATCGCGGGGAATGCGGTGCGCATCGGCGGATTCTATGATTATGCGTTTTCCCGGACCGACGCCAAGACGACAGCGGATACGATGGATGCACAGGATCATGCGTTTCTCAGTGATTTCTGCGACACATCGAGGCTGAAGATCATGCTGTCGCATCGGCCGGACAGCTTTGTCTTTTCCGATGCCTCTGCAATTTGGCAGATCGACTATGTCTTATGCGGACACAATCATGGCGGACAAGTGCGGCTGCCTTTTCTTGGCGGTGTATTTGGGGGAGACCAGGGTTATTTTCCACCCTATGAGGATGGCTTGCACTCCTTTGCTGCCATGAACATGATCATTACGAGAGGATTGAGCTCTAATCCAAAGATCTTGCCGCGATTTAACAATCTGCCTGAGATCGTCGTGCTCGACTTTGTCTCTTGAGACGAAAATGTGAGGAAAGCTTGATATTCGTTCCGCAATGGTGTAAACTTATATTGTCATGCTTTCAAAAGGTGGCTGCGGATAAGCGCGAACGGAGAGTTATCGAAGCGGTCATAACGAGCTGCACTCGAAATGCAGTAGTCCTCACGGGCACGTGGGTTCGAATCCCACACTCTCCGCCAGAAAACACAATGCTCACAGGCTGCTTCGTCTGTGAGTTTTTTCTTTAGCAAGGGGGAAATCAAATGGAACAGAAACAGGCGGCAATATTTAATGATCTGAGCGGATTCGGGCGCTGTTCCATCAGTGTCATCTTGCCGATCCTTTCCGCCATGGGGCATCAGGGCGTAGCGATCCCGACAGCCGTGCTTTCCATGCACACGGAATTTCCGCACTATCATATGATCGACCTCAGTGATCAGCTGCCGGCTTATTTGGAAAGCTATCGCAAAGAAGGACTGCGTTTTGACGCGCTGTGCACCGGGTTTCTCAGCAACCCGACGCAAGCACAGATTGCCCGCTCATGTCTGCAGCTGCTCAAGGAAGATGCTCTTGTCCTCATCGATCCGGTGCTGGGAGACGGCGGCCGTCCTTATCCGACCATCACCAAAGAGATCATCACACAGATGCGCTCATTGGCCAGCGAGGCAGGCGTGCTGCTGCCTAATTTGACGGAACTTTGCTTGTTGTGCGGCAGACCTTATCCGGACGCTTTTCCATCACGCGATTTTCTGCTTTCCTGCTGCGAGGAACTATGTGCTGCCGGAACCAGAAACGTGGTCGTGAGCGGCCTTGAATTGGACGGGCGCTGCTGCAGCTTCATCTACGCGGAGGGAAAAGCAGATGAGGTGTGGAACGAAAAAGTCGGTGAAGGCCGTCCTGGCAGCGGTGATGTCTTTGCCGCGGTGATCGCCGGAAGCCTGCTGCGCCATGAAACGCTGCACCAGAGCGTGGAGCGAGCCGCTCGCTTTGTGGAAGCAGCCATGCGGAAGACCTTGCAGGAACAAGCCCCGCATGCCTGGGGCCTGTGCTTTGAAGGGCTGCTCAGCGAGCTCATGCCTACAGCCAGATAATTTACTATGATTTTACATCATGCTGATGGAAGAATGGCGCGAGGTATGCTATTCTGAACGAAAGGGGAGACTGTATTATGATTTACGCTGTCATTGATCTGGGATCGAATACGATCCGCATGAATGTCTATCGCCTGCGAAACGGTAAGTTTCGCCTGCTGTTTTCTAAAAAGGCCACGGCCGGAATCGTTTCTTATGTGAAAGACGGCCGGCTGAACCGTGAGGGGATCTGCGAGATCTGCAGCACGCTGGAATCATTCAAGAAAGTGCTCGAACATTTGCAGATCGAGCAATGTTCCGTGTTTGCGACCGCATCGCTGCGCAATATCGACAATACGGAAGAAGTCATCACGCAGGTCAAAAAGAAGACCGGAATGAAGATCTGTCTGATCAGCGGAGAAGAGGAAGGACGGCTCAGCTTTCGCGGTGCTGCGATCCAGCTTTCCGCGGAAGACGGGCTTTTCATCGATATCGGCGGCGGCAGCACAGAGCTGGTGAGATTTGCGGAGGGAAAAGCACAGAGCTCATGTTCGCTGCCGATCGGTTCGCTGAACTTGTATAACCGCTTCGTGCATGACATCATCCCCACGGCCCAGGAGCGCAAAGAAATCAGTTTGTATGTGGAAGGAGCCTTGCTGAGCAGCGAGGTCAAGCCTGAAGGAAAGCTGCTGGCGGCAGCCGGAGGAACGGCGCGCGCCGTGGAAAAGCTGCTTCTGCGCAGCGGCGCGCTGGAGCGGAAAGGAGAGGCGATCAGCCTTGCCCAGCTCGAACAGCTCCAGCAGCAGCTGCTGTCAGGCAGCGATGCCGCCCACATGATCCTGCGGTGCAAGCCTGACCGCATCCATACCCTGATCCCGGGCTTTCTCATCCTGAAAGGGGTCATGCAGCATTTCGGCTGTGAGCAGCTGAAGGTCTGCCGCAACGGCATCCGGGAAGGCTATCTGATGGAGATCACAGGCGTACGGCCTCAGTGAGAGAAGGAGGAAGATCCATGACACACAGCTACGAATATACGCAGAACCGCGAGCTGTCCTGGCTGAAATTCAACGAACGCGTGCTGGAGGAAGCGGCTGACCGCGATGTGCCGCTGCTGGAGCGGCTGAAGTTCATCTCGATCTTTACCAGCAACCTCGACGAGTTTTACATGGTCCGCTGCGGCAGCCTGTATGACCTGTCCATCCTAGATGAAGAGCACATCGACAATAAATCCGGGATGAACGCGCAGCAGCAGCTGCAAGCCATCTATCGGGAGACGAAGAAGCTGTATCTGCTCCGCGATTCCATCTATAAGAATGTGCGCAATGAGCTCAAGCCGCTGATCCACCGGGTGCGCTTTTCCCATCTTTCCCGAGAGGAAGAAAAGCGGGTGCGCGCTTATTTCCTGAACCGGGTGCTGCCGATCCTTTCGCCGCAGATCATCGATATTCATCATCCTTTCCCGCATATGGCCAACAAGAAGCTGTATGTGATGATCCGGCTGTCCGCGAAGAAGAAGGAGCTCTACGGGCTCGTTCCGATCCCGGATACGCTGCCGCGCACCTTTACGGTGTCCAAGGAAGACTCTCTGCGGCTCATCCTGCTGGAGGATATCGTTGCCGCCTATGTTAAAGAGCTGTTCACCGGCTATGAGGTGCAGATGACCATGATCGTTTCGGTCACGCGCAACGCGGACATCAACCTGGATGCCGGCGTGAATGATGAGGATGAGGATTACCGCCAACAGATGAAGAAGATCCTGAAAAAGCGCCGCCGTCTCGCGCCGATCCGCCTGGAGGTGTATCGGGAGGCGGACCGCAAGTTCGTCGCTTATCTGTGCGAGCATCTGCAGCTGAAGGAAGAACAGGTCTTCGTTTCCCGCACGCCGCTGGATCTGTCCTATGTCTTTGCGCTGTCCAAGCATAAGGATCGCCTGGCTGCTCTGCTGTATCCGCCGTTTCAGCCGCAGCCATCCCGCGATCTCTCCATGGAGCGGCCCATCATGGATCAGCTGCTGAAACAGGATGCGCTGCTGTTCTATCCGTATGAATCGATCGATCCGTTCCTGCGCCTGCTCAAGGAAGCGGCCCGCGATCCGGATGTGACATCGATCCGCATCACGGTGTACCGGCTGGCTCGCAACTCCAAGATCATCCGCCATCTGGTGGAGGCCGCCGACAATGGCAAAGATGTGACCGTGCTCATGGAGCTGCGCGCGCGTTTTGACGAACAGAACAATATCGAGTATGCCGAACTGCTGGAGAACAGCGGATGCAATGTGCTGTATGGCATCGAGAATTACAAGGTGCACTCCAAGCTCTGCCTGATCACCCGTACCGTGGGGAATGAGGTCCAGTATTTTACGCAGATCGGCACCGGAAACTACAATGAGAAGACGAGCGCGCAGTATACGGATTACAGCTATATGACCGCGCGGAAGAGCATCGGGCAGGATGCGGTCAATTTCTTCCAGAACATGGCCATCGGCAATCTGCAGGGGAATTACCGCGAATTGCTCGTCTCTCCGTATTCGCTCAAGGCGCGCATCCTTGAGCTGATCGACGCGGAGATCGACCGCGCAGCGGAGAATGTGCCGGCCCGGATCTTCATGAAGATGAATTCCATGACTGACCGGGACATCATCGACCGGCTGCAGAAGGCCAGCGCGGCCGGCGTGCAGGTCCGCCTGATCATCCGCGGGATCTGCTGCCTGCTTCCAGGCGTGCCGGGACAAACGGAGCACATCGAAGTGCACAGCATCGTCGGCCGCTATCTGGAACATGCCCGTGTCTATTGCTTCGGCTATGATCCGCACTGCCGCTTATACATCGCCAGCGCAGACATGATGACCCGCAACACGGAAAAGCGGGTGGAGGTCGGCTGTCCGATCTATGACCCGAAGCAGAAGGCGCGCATCTTGCATGACATGGAGCTGATGTGGCGCGATAACGTCAAGGCGAGAAATATGGACAGATCCGGATGTTATGAAATCATCGACAATGGCCTGCCGCCGCTGGATGCGCAGGTCGAGCTGATGAAAGAGGCAGAGGCGCATGCGCAGGAGCTGAAGGAAACACCGAAGCAGGACCGCCACACGTGGCTGATGCAGTTTCGCCACCGCCGCCACGGCCGCAAATAAGCGCGATATGCAGAACAGAAAAAACATGCGATACGCCGAAAGCGTATCGCATGTTTTATTTCTCTTGCTGCTTCAGCAGCTTTCTGAGCAGCGGTGTGGCCGCTGCGGCGATCAGGATGCCTGCCGCAGCCTGGAAGATGTTGCCCACGATGCCGCCCAGACCGACGATCCAGGAGGCGTTGAGCAGGGAATCGGTGACATAATATCCGCCGATCATGATCAATGCGCCGATGATATAGGCCGGGAAACGCAGCCGTGCATTTCGGCGGACGAGCAGGGCGATGAGGCCGCCCTCTATGCCCTTGATGATCAGGGTGGCGATGGCATACGTGCCGTATCCGCCGGTCAGATCAGCCAGCGCGCTGCCTAATCCGCCGACCAAGAAGGCCGTGAACGGATGCAGGAAACCAGCAAACAACAAGATGAAGCCATCTCCCAGGTTCAGGTATCCGCCGATCGAGTTAGGCAGCTTGATGAACATGGTCGTGATATACACCAATGCGATGCCCAGCGCCGCAAGCACCATTTCTCTTGTTCCATAGTTTTTCATATGCACTCCTCGCTTTCATATGTGCATTATAGCGGATGACTGTATCGAATAAAATGCACAGAAACAGAATAAAAAAAGGGGACAGCTGTGTTATACTGGGAGAGGTGAGACAATGAAGAAATATGAGATCATCTGTGCGCGTATCCGCAGCGAGATCCTGGATGGGACACGCCGCCAGGGAGAAAAGCTGCCCAGCATCCGCGCATGCGTGGAGCAGTTCCACTTATCCAAGACGACCGTCGAGCATGCCTTTGCCCAGCTGCAGCTGGAAGGATACATCACGGCGCGCGCCCAGAAAGGGTATTATGTCGCGATGAGCGAGCAAAACCGCCGCCTGCATGAGGAACTGCTGCGCTTTTCCGCGCATCCCCGGCCTGCGCTTCGCTACGATCTGCGCTCTCAGTCCGTGCTTCCGGAAGAGAGCGAGCTGATCATCTGGCGACAGTATCTGAAGAAGGCGATGAATGACGCGGATATCGGCTCCTATGGCGATGCTCAGGGGGAAAGCGTGCTGCGCGCGTCTTTGGCCCGCTATGCCAGCGAACGCGGCATATGGGCATCCCGGGAACAAGTCGTGATCGGCGCAAGCGTGCAATCGCTGCTCTATCAGCTGTGCGGGCTGCTGGAGCATGGGCAAAGCGCCGCGCTGCAGCAGGGCGCCTACCGGCAGGCACAGCGCGTATTTGAGGATTACGGCATGAAGGTGCGGCCCATCAGCGCGCCTTTGTCCAGCCGTTCGCTGCCGGATGCAGATGTGATCTACCTGTATCCTCCTGCGCTTCTGGATGCCCGCTCATTTTCCCGCGCGCATCAGGAAGCACTGATGCGCGAGATCCATGCACGCGGCATCCTGCTGATTGAGGATGATCACAATGGGGAGCTGTCCTACCTGCGCCCTGGCGCCACCGCGATGGGCAGCTTCAGCGAGGAGCTGTCCAGCGTCTATCTGGGCTCGTTTTCCCGCATCCTGCTGCCGGCGCTGCGCATCAGCTACATGATCCTTCCCCGCGCGCTGGCTGCGCGTTACCGCGCGAGGGATGACTATGGTCCCGGCGCATCCAAGCTGGAACAGATCGCCTTCGCTTCTTACATCGCGGACGGTCATCTGCACCGCCGGATCACGCGGCTCAAGCGCCGGTACCGCCGCCGGCATGATACGCTCATGCGATTTGCACAAGAGGCGGGGTGGGAGCTGACGCGCCTGGAAGAATCGACGATCCGCTATCATTTTCAGCTGCCCTATGTCTGCACGCTAAATACTGACGATCTGATGCAGGAGGGCATAGCCGTCGACGCGCTGCAGGGCGCATCGCTCACGCTGTCATTTTCAGCGACGGCAGATCTGGAAGAAGCGCTTCACCATCTCAGTGAGACGCTGCAGGAAAGGAGGGCGTGAAATGAGACAGAAGAAAGCATGCATGTGCTGGAGCATGGCTGCTCTGGCGATCATGGCGCTCATCTTCTTTTTCTCCTCGGATACAGCCAGTGCCTCGGATGCCAAGAGCGGCGTATTCGTCGATCTGCTTTTGCCCTTTGCGGCATGGCTCGACGCGGATATGCTCAGCTTTCTCATCCGCAAGGGCGCGCATTTTTCCATCTATGCGCTGCTGGGCATCTGTGTGTACATGGCGCTGTTTCATGCGGGGAAGGCAAAGGCGGCAGCCGCCTGGATCATCTGCGCGCTGTATGCGTGCAGCGATGAGCTGCATCAGATGATGGTCATGGGCAGGAGCGCGCAGCTCAGCGATGTCGCGCTGGACAGCCTCGGCGCATTGTGCGGCATCCTGCTCTGCCTATGGATCATCGCCTGGAAGAGAAAGCGGGATCGAAGAGCATGAGAAAAGGCCGGCTAAGGGGGGAGCCGGCCTTTTCTCTATTATTAAGGGGATAGAAAATTGTATGAATATCATTAGGGGAATGAATTTCATACACGCAAGGAATACTTCCTTGCACGCTTATAGTATATGAAATATCTATAGCGAAACAATGTTTAAAATAAGGGAAAATATGTGAAAGAGCGAACACTTTGTAAACGGATACAAAAAAGAACACCCGAAGGTGTTCTCGATCGATCAGGCATTGCTCTGTACGGCGTGGTCGATCAGCGCATAATCCTGCGCGATGTTCAAGGCGTGCCCGCTGATGCGCTCGAAATCGGTGAGCAGCTGGGAGAACATCATGCTGATCTCGCTGGAGATGTTCTTTTCCTTCATGCGCTGCATCTGACGGCGGCGCAGGTTCACGCTGACTTCCTCGCTCTGCTTGCGCAGCGTTTCCTGATTGTTCAGGTCACGCAGGGCAGCCAGCATCTCTTCGCACATGCTGCGCATCGACTGGATCGTGCTCTTCTCTTCGTCGTTGAGACGGCCCTGCAGATGCTCGCGTCCATAATATTCCATCTTGACCGCATAGTCGCTGATGCGTTCGATATCCATGATCTGGTGATAATAGGCGCCTAAGGCAACGCTGGTCTCATTGCTGATCTCCATGCTCATCGCCTTGGTGATATAATCTGCGATCTCTTTGTTGAGCGTGTCTACGGTCTCTTCGCGCTTGATGATCTCTTCGCCGATCTTGCGGTCATATTTCAGCAGCTGTTCAAAGCCCTGCTCCACATTGCGCTGCGCCAGCTCGATCATATGCGCGATCTCCTCGTCCACCTGTTGCAGTGAAATAGCAGATTTTCCGATGGCCTTGGTGTAAGAGGGGAGCGGCTTGAGGAACTGCAGAACTTCTGATTTCGGCTCATCCTTCAGCGGCAGCACCTTCTGCGCGAAGGCAGCCAGGTAGGTGCCAAACGGCAGCAGCAGCAGCGTGGTGACGACGTTGAACAGCGTATGCATGTTGGCGATCTGCGCTGCCGGATTGCCTGGTGTCCATGAAGAGACCAGATCGGTCAGGGAAAGCGATGTGTTGGCGGTCAGGATGCAGACGGTCGTGAAGATCGCCGTACCGATCAGGTTGAATGTCAGGTGGATGATCGTCGTCTGCTTGGCCTCACGCCCGGTGCCGATGCTGGCGAGCACGGCGGTGATGCAAGTGCCGATGTTCTGGCCGAACAGCACATAGACCGCGCCGTCAAGCCCGATCAGCCCGCTGGTCGCCAGGGCCTGCAGGATGCCGACCGACGCGCTGGATGACTGGATGACGGCCGTGAAGACGGCGCCGGCCAGGATGCCCAGCAGCGGGTTGGAGAACGATGTCATGATCTGGATGAACGCCGGTTCTTCGCGCAGCGGAAGCATGGCCGAGCTCATCATCTCCATGCCGATGAACAATACGCCCAGACCGGCGAAGATCGTGCCGATGTGCTGAAGCTGCGGCTTCTTGATGAAGACGACCAGCACCACGCCGATGAAGGCGATGAGCGGCGCGATCGCGCCCACATCCAGGGCGATCAGCTGTCCGGTGATGGTCGTTCCGATGTTGGCGCCCATGATGATCCATACGGCCTGCGTCAGCGACATCATGCCGGCATTGACGAAGCCGACGGTCATGACCGTCGTCGCGCTCGATGACTGGATGACCGCGGTGATCGCTGCGCCGACCAGCACGCCGAGGAAGCGGTTGCTGGTGAGTTTTTCAAGAATTTCCTTCATCCGGTCGCCGGCAGCCGCCTCCAGACCGGAACTCATCATCTGCATTCCATAGAGGAAAAGGGCGAGACCGCCCAGCAGACTCAAGAAGTTGGTTGTTGACATTAAAGACACCCCTTTTTGCTTGTCAGATTAACTATAGTTAAAATAATTGTAAAAAACAACGACAAAATCGCAGAAAAATGTAAAATCTATGTAAGATGGTATCTGGCAAATGTAAAATCGGGAGAAATGAAAGGCGATGTAAGCAAAAGCGTCGGACTGAAACAAAGTGACGGAATTGTTTTCATAATTCCGGCCAAAAATATTCCGCAGTAATGAAACTATGCTATAATATATAGGCTCAGATGAAAGAGATCTGACGCGATGAGGTGAATGAAATGATTTTGCGAACCATTGACTCCGTCATTCAAATGCTGGATGCGGATCTGATAGAGGGAGGAGACCTCGATGCCGTGATCAGCGGCGTGAGCACGGACTCGCGCAGCTGCGGAAGAGGTTCTCTTTTCATTCCGCTTGTCGGAGAACGCTTCGACGGGCACGATTATGCCGCGCAGGCCATCGCGCAGGGCGCAGGCGCTTTGCTGTGGCAGAAGGATCATCCTGACCATCCCCATGGCATACCGGTGATCGGCGTGGACGACACGCTGCAGGCATTGCAGAAGCTGGCGTCTGCCTACCGCGATTCGCTCGATCTGGTGGTGATCGGCATCACCGGCAGCAATGGCAAGACATCCGTCAAGGACATCCTCAGCAGCATGCTCTCCCGCCGCTATGTGACCGGCAAGACCAAGGGCAACCGCAACAATGAGATCGGCGTCCCGCTGACGCTGCTGGAGCTGTCAGAGGAGGATCAGGTGGCCGTGGTGGAGATGGGCATGGAGAACCGCGGCGAGATCGACCTGCTCGCCCGCATGGTGAAGCCGGATATCGCCATCATCACCAATGTGGGCGAAGCACATCTGGAAAATCTCGGCTCGCTGGAAAACATAGCCCGCGCCAAGGCGGAAATCGTGCATGGACTGAAGGAAAACGGCGTATTGCTGTATAATGGGGAACAGCCGGTGCTGTCCGCCGCCCTCGCTGCGGAACAGCTGCCCGCAGGCGTCACGGTGGAGAGCTTCGGCAGCAGCAGGGAACAGGATCTGTTCAGCTACGGCAGGATCCAGCAGGGCGCGGACGGGCTTCGCTTCTGCACCAACCTGATGGCGGCGGAAGTCTACATGAACGTCTATGGCGCGCACCAGGTGCTCAACGCCCTGCCGGCCATCTACGCCGCCAAGGCGCTTGGGCTCAGCGAGGAAGAGATCCTCGCAGGGCTCGCCCACATCGAGAAGACCGGGATGCGCAATGACGTGATCGCGGTCAGACAAGGATGGATCCTGGATGATTCTTATAAATCGAACCGGCAGAGCGCGCTGGCCGCGCTCAAGACGCTGCATGACTTCGATGTGCCGCGCCGGGTAGCCGCGCTGTCCGACATGCTGGACATGGGAGAAGCCGGCCCGATGCTGCATTATGCGGTGGGCAAGGCCGTGGCGGAATACGGCATCGACCGATTGTGCACATGGGGAGAGATGTCCCGCTTTACGGCACAGGGCGCCATCAACGCCGGCATGAAGGATGTCACCCATTTTGAGACGAAGGAAGCGATGCAGCGATCGCTGATGAACGAGCTTGACGCGCCGTGCATGATCCTGGTCAAAGGATCGCGCGGCATGCATATGGACAGTGTCGTCGACTGTCTCACGGAAAAGGACAAAGGAAGTGTTGAACATGAATAAGACAGCGCTTGGCGTCGTATTCGGCGGAAAATCAAGCGAATATGCGGTATCTCTGCACTCAGCGGCCAGCCTGCTGCGGCAGATCCGCACAGAGCGTTATGCGATCACGATGATCGCGATCTCCAAGGAAGGCGAGTGGTTCCTGTATGAGGGAAGCATCGACGCCCTGGAGCATGACCGCTGGCAGCAGGAGAAATGCACCCCTTGCGCGCTGACCCACGACGGACTGCTCATCCTGCACGAAGGATCTTATGAGATCCGTCATCTGGACTGTATTTTTCCCGTCCTGCATGGGAAGAATGGAGAGGACGGCACCATTCAGGGGCTGTTCGAGCTGAGCGATATCCCGTATGTGGGCTGCGACCACATGAGCAGCGCCATCTGCATGGATAAAGAGATGACGCATATCATCGTCGAGCATGCCGGCATCCCCTGCGCGCCGTATATGAGCGTGTATGCCTGGGAGCACCGCGATCCTGCCGAAGTGTTCGCCGCCGCACGTGATCAGCTCGGCCTGCCGTTCTTCATCAAGCCATGCAATGCCGGAAGCAGTTACGGCATCCATTGCATCGAAGGCGAAGAAGGGTTTGCGCAGGCGCTTGCGGACGCGTTCTATCACGATGGAAAAGGCAAGGTCATCCTGGAGAAGGCCATCGAAGGCTTTGAGATCGGCTGCGCCGTCATGGGCAATGAGGAAGTGATCGCGGGCAGCGTCGATGAGATCGAGATCGCCGGCAGCTTCTTCGATTATGAAGGAAAATATGAGATGAAGGATGCGGCCATCTATTGCCCGGCGCGCATCGATGAGGAACTGTTCGAGGCCGCGCGCGACATGGCGAAGAGAGCTTACCGCGCCATGAACTGCAGCGGCATGACCCGCGTGGACATGTTCGTCACACCGTCCCGCACGATCATCTTCAACGAGCTCAACACCATTCCTGGATTTACCGCGACCTCCCGTTATCCTTCCATGATGAAGGAGATCGGCATCCCCTTTCCGCAATTGATCGATGATCTGGTGGATCTTGCGCTGCAGCGCAAAGCTGGGGGTGATGGCCGTGCTGAACAGTAAGAGCCGCGCCTGGGCCCAGATCGATCTGACCCAGATCGAGCACAATGTCCAACAGATCCGTCAGCTCATCCCTGCATCCAGCAAGATCATGGGCATCGTCAAGGCGGATGCCTATGGCCATGGGGATGTGGAATGCACGCGGGAGCTGGAGCGCTGCGGCGTCGATTTCTTCGCGGTCAGCAGCGTCGATGAGGGCGTGCACCTGCGCGAACACGGCATTCACAGCCCTATCCTGATCCTGGGCTACACGCCGCCTGCGCATTTTCACTATCTGCATGAATGTGATCTGATCCAGACGCTCGTCGACCTTCCTTATGCCAAGAAGCTCGAAGCCTACGCGAAGGCGCAGGGCTGCGTGATCGAAGCGCATGTCAAGGCCGATACCGGCATGAGCCGCATCGGCGTCATCGTGCAGGATCACGCCTATCATATCGAGGAGATCCTCAAGATGTATGCGATGAAGCACGTGAAGGTCACCGGCATCTTCTCTCATTTCAGTGTGAGCGACTCGCACACGGAAGAGGACCTGGCGTTCACAGCGCATCAGATCGAGCTGTTCGACCGGGTGCTCAGCGACATTCAGGCCGCCGGCTTCGACTGTGGCGTGCGCCATCTGCAAAACAGCTATGGCATCCTCAACTATCCCGATCTGCACTATGACTATGTGCGCCCGGGACTGTTGTACATGGGCGTGACGAGCGATGATCAGATCCCGATCAACACCGCGCCGGACTTTCATCCGATCCTCTCGCTGCATGCGAACGTGACGATGGTCAAGATGATCGCGCCGGGGGTCAGCGTAAGCTATGGCCGCCATTTCCGCGCTGAGCGCGAGACGAAGGTGGCCAGCGTGTCCATCGGCTATGCGGACGGCATTCCCCGCATCCTCTCCAACACTGGCTTTGAGGTGCTGCTTCATGGCGTGCGCGTGCCGATCATCGGCAACATCTGCATGGATCAGCTGATGATCGATGTGAGCGAGGTGGAGGATGTCCAAGAGGGAGACGTCGTTACGCTCATCGGAACACAGGGAAGCGAGCGCGTGAGCGTGGATGCCATGAGCCGCGCGGCGCATACCATCAACAATGAGACACTGACGCGGATCACCGCCCGGGTGCCGCGGATCTATATCAGGAAGGGATGACAATGAAAAGCAAGAGCTATACCGCCATTGACATCGCCAAATACATCAGCGCCCTGCTGGTGGTTTACATTCATACATTTCCGCTGGCGGACATCTCGGCCGATCTCAACATGATCGTCCTGCAGGCCGTCTGCCGCATCGCCGTGCCGTTCTTCTTCACCGTCAGCGCCTTTTTGTTCTTCCGGCGCATCGATGTGCAGGCCGGCTGGCGCGATGAGGTCAACCTTGCGCAATTGAAGCATTTTCTTCGGCGCATCGGCACGCTGTATCTGGTCTGGACGATCATCTATCTGCCGTATACCGCCATCCAGCTGCACAATGGCGCATCGATCCTGCGCTGGCTGTTTGACTGCGTCTTCAACGGCAGCTATTATCATCTGTGGTTCTTGCCGGCGCTGATGCTTGCGACGCTCATCGTCTACCTGCTCTATCTGAACTGCGGGATGAAGAAGAGCCTCATCGTGTGCGGGCTGTTGTATCTCGCCGGATCCGCTGTCAATGTGTACGGCGATGTCCTTTGCCAGATCCCGGTATTGGGCAATGCCGTCTCGGCATACCTCAGCGTGTTCACCACGGCGCGCAACGGCATCTTCTTCGGCCCGATCTTCATCTTGCTGGGGGCGCTGCTGCAGCGTGCGCCAGTGCGCAGCAAACGTGAGCATGCGCTGGGCATGGGCATCTCTTATCTGCTCCTGCTTGGGGAAGAGGGCATCGCCTGGCTCAGCGGCAACATGCATGATCTGACCAGCATGTATGTGATGATGGTGCCCTTCGTCTATTTTCTGGTGGGCGCGCTGCTGCAGGTGCGCGGACCGGCTGCCCCGCTGCATCAGTTTCTGCGGCAGTCCTCGCAGCTCATCTATGTATCGCATATCCTGTTTGCGATGCCGCTGCTCTCGTTGCTGGGCGGACATCATCTGCTCGTCTATCTGCTCGTGCTCGCTGCCAGCCAGCTGCTGGCCGCAGCGATCATCTTGCTTTCCAGGAGCTTTGCCTGGATGAAGGTTCTGTATTAGGAGGACGTATGCTCAGAGTATCACAGGTGAAGCTGACCATCGATGAAGATCTGGATCAGCTGGAAGAAAAGCTTTGTAAAAAACTGCGGATCAGCAAGGATGAACTGATCCGCTTTTCGATCGTACGGGAAAGCATCGACGCCCGCAAGGATCCGATCATGTTCTCGTATACGCTGGAGTGCGAGGTGCGCCATGAAGCAGCACTGCTGCGCCGCCGTCTGCGCGATGTCGCCAGGGCCGAAGTTGTGCCCTTCACGCTGCCTGAGCAAGGCAGCGAGCGTTTGACGCACCGCCCGGTCGTGATCGGCTTCGGCCCTTCCGGCATGTTCGCCGGATTGCTGCTGGCGCAGAACGGCTATTGTCCCATCATCCTGGAGCGCGGCTCTTGCGTGGAGACACGCACCCGCCGCGTCCGGGAATTCTGGGCCGGCGGACAGCTCGATCCCCAGTGCAACGTGCAGTTCGGGGAAGGGGGAGCAGGGACATTTTCCGATGGCAAGCTGACCACCCGCTCCAAGGATCCCCGCTGTCATCATGTGCTGGAGGAGCTCGTGCGCTTCGGCGCGCCAGAGCAGATCTTGTATGAGGCGCATCCGCATATCGGCACGGATATCCTCTCGGGCATCGTCAAGGCGATCCGCAGCGAGATCATCGCCCTGGGCGGCGAGGTGCGCTTTGATGCGCAGGCTGAGGATTTCCTTCTGTCATCAGGCGCCTTGCGCGCGCTGATCGTGAACGGGGAAGAGCTGCCCTGCGAGCAGGCGCTGCTTTGCATCGGGCACAGTGCCCGGGATACGATGCGCACGCTGCATGCCTGCGGGATGCAGATGGAGGCCAAGGCATTTGCCGTCGGCGTGCGGGTGGAGCATCCCCAGCAGATGATCGATCAGGCGCTGTATGGCCGTTATGCGGGCCATCCCCGGCTGGGCGCGGCCAGCTACCGCATGAGCAGCCGCACCTCAGGCGGACGCGGCGTCTACACCTTCTGCATGTGTCCGGGCGGCTTTGTCGTTCCCGCGGCCAGCGCGCCGCATGGCGTGGTCGTCAACGGCATGAGCGAGCATGCCCGCGATCAGGCTAATGCCAACAGCGCCTTGCTCGTCCAGGTGACGCCGGCCGACTATGGCAGCGGTCCCTTTGACGGCATGCGCTTTCAGGAAGAGCTGGAGCATCGGGCCTTCGTGATGGGCGGTTCATCCTATCGCGCCCCGGCCCAGCAGGTCCGTGACTTTCTGGCGCGCCGCCCTTCCCTTGAGATCGGCGAAGTGGTGCCGAGCTATGCCAGGGGCGTGACGCTCTGTGATCTGCACGATCTTTTTCCGGCCGCGATCAGCACGGCGCTGGAAGAAGGGCTTCAACACTTCGAGCATCAGCTGCCGGGCTTTTCCACCTGCGGGATCCTGAGCGCGGTGGAAAGCCGCAGCAGCTCGCCGCTGCGCATGTGCAGAGACGAGACGCTCACCTCCAGCATCGAAGGCATCATGCCGCTGGGCGAGGGCGCAGGCTATGCCGGCGGCATCGTCACCAGCGCGGTGGACGGCGTGCGCGGCGCCATGTCGCTCATGCAGCGTTTTGCTCCGGCTGAGGCATAATTGTTCAGGCAGGGTCATACCCTGTCACTGAGGTGGAATCATGAGCACACGCTGCCGTATCGTGGTCTATTCGATCGTATCGCTCATCATAGCCGGCATCGCGGCGCTGCTGGTGCACTTTCTGTTCTTCAGCGGCATCTTCATCCCGACCCTCGAGCTGGTGGGCGGCGATCATCTGCAGGTCAACATGAACGAGACCTATCAGGATCCAGGTGCCAAGAGCGTATACCGCTTTATGGACAACAGCGATCATCTGCATATGGAGAGCACGGTGGACACGTCCCGGCTGGGGACATATCAGGTCATCTATACGCTGGACAATGCCGACAAGCGGGCCGTGCGGACGGTCGAGGTGATCGATGGCAAAGCGCCGGATCTGCGGCTGAAGGGCGATGCGCAGCTGAAGCTGTTCATCGGCGATCAGTATGAAGAGCCCGGCTACAGCGCATATGACAACTGCGATGGCGACATCAGCGATCGGGTGCATACGGATTCGCGCGTCGATTTCAATCAGGCAGGGACGTATGAGATCATCTATACGGTCAGCGACAGCCACGGCAATGAGACATCCCTCAGCCGCAGCGTGCAGATCCTGGAAAATCCGCTCAACGTGAAGCTCGAATACAATCATGATCTGTTCGATAACACATCGTTTGAATGGTGGTTCGATAAATCGCAGGCACATGCCCGCAACACGGCCGCAAAGAGCGCGGACTGGCTGAAGACATATGGCGCGTATTATATCGGGCCGGATGAGAAAGTGATCTATCTCACCTTCGATGAAGGCGGAAACGACATCACGTATATCAAACAGATCGCGGATGTGCTCAATGAATATGAGGTCAAGGCGACATTTTTCCTCACGCGCAACTATATCCGCGATGAAGCGGACTTCGTGCGCGATCTGGTGAAGCACGGCCATGTCATCGGCAATCACAGCTGGCATCACTATGACATGACGACCCTGGCCAATGCCCAGCAGGTCGATGCATTCGTAGAGGAGCTCACCCAGGAGGAAAAGACTTATCTGGAGGTCGTCGGGGAGCCGATGCCGAAGATCTTCCGCTTTCCGCGGGGAGGATGCAGCGAACGGGCGATGAAGATGGTCTGCGACCTGGGCTACCGCACCTATTTCTGGAGCCATGCATATTATGATTATGGCAGCGATGTCTCCGAGGAAGAAGCGCTGAAGACGATGATGGATCATTATCACAACGGCGCCATCTATCTGCTTCATCCCAGCAACAAGGGCAACTGGGAAGCGCTGGACGACTTCATCCGCGAGATGAAGCGGCTGGGCTATCGCTTTGACACGGTCGACCATATCGGATGAGCTTTGCACCGGTCTTGAACAGGCCGGTTTTTTATGCGGTGAAAAGCTTTTCCATCCGCGCGTATTCTGTGTTATAATGTCGTCTATGTGAGGAGGATGCGACATGAAGCTGTTTACCCCTGATTATTATGTGGAAAGCTACCGCGCGCTGGATCTGGAGCGGCTCAAGCGGCATGGAATCCGCGTGCTCGTGTGCGATATCGACAATACTCTGGCTGCGCATGATGAGCCCCTTCCCGATGCACAGGCGATCGCCTTTGTCCGCCGGGTCAGGGATGCCGGCATCCAGGTCGTCTTCATCTCCAACAATAAACGGGAACGCGTGGAGCGGTTTGCCGGCGCGGTGGACGCGAAGTGCTATCCGTTTGCCCGCAAGCCGCTGAAGCAGACATACCGCAAGATGCTGCGGGATCTGCATTACGCGCCGCATCAGGTGGCCGTGCTCGGCGATCAGCTGCTGACGGACATGCTGGGCGCCAACCGGATGCATTTCTATACGATCCTGACCAAGCCGCTGGTGAGCCGCGATCTGAACTGCACGAAGGTCAACCGCGTGTTCGAACAGATGGTGTTCCGCGTGCTTGAACGCCAGGGAAAGATCAAAAGGGGGGAATATGATGACAAAATATTGTAAGGGATGCGGCGTCAGGCTGCAGGATGAGGACCGCGAAGCGATCGGGTATACGCCGAATCTGGAAAAGGACTATTGCCAGCGCTGCTTCCGCATCCGGCATTATGACGATGTGATGATCTCCATGCAGAAGGGGATCGACGGTGCGCAGGTGCTGCAGCGCATCGCCCGATATGACGCCCTCATCCTGTGGGTCGTCGACATCTTCGATTTCGAGGCCAACATGCTGCCGGGCCTTTCGCGGCATCTGCCCGGACGCGATATCGTGATGATTGCCACCAAGCGCGATCTGCTCCCGCAGACGCTTTCAGATGAGAAGCTGGCGATGTTCGTGCTGCAAAGGCTGAAGGAAGAAGAGATCCGGGTGGAAGGCATCGTCATGTGCGGCGATCTGGCCCGCAATCCGCATCATCCGGACAATCACTCCGTAGAGGAAGTGAAGAACGCCATCGCGAAATACCGCCATGGACGCGATGTGATCGTCATGGGCATGGCCAATGCCGGCAAGAGCACGCTGCTCAACGCGCTGTGCGATGACGCTGATCTGACGACCTCGGCGCATCCGGGGACGACGCTCGATGTCGTGGCGCTGCCCATGCCGGAATACACGCTTTATGATACGCCGGGGATCACCAGGCATGATTCCCTGCTCACGCATGCGCCGGATGCCGTGCTGCGCGAGGTGATCCCGTTTCGGCCGCTTCGCCCGCAGGTGTATCAGCTGCATGAGGATCAAAGCTATGCCCTGGGCGGCATGGTCCGCCTCGATGTGCGATGTGCAGAAAAGGGGACGGTGGTCGCCTATTTCAGCGACCGGCTGAAGCTGCACAGGGGCAAGCTGGAGAATGCAGATGCGCTGTGGCAGAAGCATCTGGGCGGATTGCTTTCCCCCACCCTGGACAGAGATCCAAAGCAGATGGTCACCTACAGCTGCCCGGTGCGCAAAACGAAGATCGACGTGGTCATCCACGGCCTTGGCTGGTTCTGCATCAGCCCTGGGATCAGCGAGGTCAGCGTACGAGTGAACAAAGATGTGAACGTCACATTCAGAAAGGCGATGATATGATATGTTGAATGCACGAGATAAAAAGATATTGAGAGCGCAGGCGCAGCAGTACCGCTCATTGTTTCAGATCGGGAAGGACGGCATCAGCGACAACTTGATCGCGACGCTTGATGATTCGCTGCGCGCGCATGAGCTGGTCAAGCTCAATCTGCTCAAGACCGCGCCGCTGAGCACGGCAGAGGCGGCTGCCATGCTGGCGCAGGCCACGGACAGCGAGCTGGTGCACAGCATCGGCAGGACATTCGTGCTGTATCGGCGCAGCAAGAAGAATCTGATGGGGCTCTGAGATGAAGATCGCAGTGCTGGGAGGAAGCTTTGACCCGGTGCACGCCGGGCATCTGCAGATCGCTAAGGAAGCGCTGAAGATGGGCATGGATGAGGTGTGGCTGATGCCGACGCATGATACGCCCCTCAAGAGCCGTGCGCTGAGCGAGGATGCGCACCGCGTCGCCATGTTGAAGCGCGCCGCGGCGCCTTACCGCAGGATCCGCGTGTGCACGATGGAGCTGGAGCGCCCCGGCGTCTCCTATACGGTCGATACCGCCCGCGCGCTGATCGCGCGTTATCCTGACGATACGTTCTTCTGGCTGATCGGCAGCGATCAGGCGCTGCAGCTGCCGCGCTGGAAAGACATCGACGAGTTGCTTCAGCTGGTGCAGATCGTGGTGTTCTCCAGGGAAGACACAAGCGTGCCCCGATCGCCTTATCCGCTGATCTATCGGCCGATGCGGCTCGTTCCAATCAGCTCCACGCAGCTCCGCGAGGGGAGCGGCTGGCGTTATCTGCATCCGGCGGTGAAGGGCTACATCAGCGCGCACCGCCTGTATCTGGAGAGCTTCGTGAAGGGACATATGTCATCGCGGCGCTATGCGCACAGCGTGCGGGTGGCGCAGCTCAGCGCGCAGCTGGCGCACGCGCATCATCTCGATGAAGGCGCGGCATGGGAATCCGGCATGCTGCATGATCTGTGCAAGGAGATGCCGAAGGCGCAGATGGAGATCTGGATGCGCCAGCTGTTTCCGCAGCACCTGGATGAGCCGGCGGCCATCTGGCACGGCTATCTGGGCAGCGTGTTTGCCAGCCGGCTGTACGGCTGCCAAGACAAACGCGTGCGCTGCGCCATCTATCATCATGTCAAAGGAGACTGCACACAGCCTTACGCGATGATCACCTATTGCGCAGACAAGCTGGAGCCGGGACGCGGATATGACAGCAGCGAGCAGATCGCGCTGTGCATGCGCAGCCTGCGCCGCGGCTTCATGCGCGTAAAAGCAGAACAGAGCGAATATCTGAAGAAGGAGAAAAACGGGCAATGAAAGAAAAACTGGAAATCATACTGAAGGCGATCGGCGAAAAGAAAGGCGAGGATATCCTCGTGTTCGCGTTTTCTTCCCTTAATCCCGCAGTGGATGAAGTGGTCATCGCCAGCGCCTCCAACCAGCGTCAGGTCTTTGCGCTGGCAGACAATGTGAAGGATCGTCTGGCAGAGCATGGCATGCGAGTCGATCATGTCGAAGGCGGCCGGGACAGCCGCTGGATCCTGATCGATGCCTCAGACATCATCGTACATATCTTTGAGCATCAGGAACGAAATGTATACGGCCTGGAAAAGCTGTATGCCGACCTGCCGGTAAGCCGCTATGATCTATGATGTGCTCGCGTCATATTATGACGCGCTGGTCAAGGACGAAGAAGCGACCGCAGCCTGGGTCGAACTGATCCAGCGCCATGTGAGCGGCAAGGAAGTGATGGAGGTCGCTTGTGGAAGCGGAGAGATCACCATCGCGCTGGCGCAGAAGGGCTACCATATGCATGCCAGCGACATCAGTCCGGCCATGATCGAGGCGGCAAAGGCCAAGGCGGGCGCCGAGCTGGTGGAATGGAGCATCATGGACATGCGCCAGCTGCAGGGCGGAACATATGACGGCATCCTCTGCCTCTGCGACAGCTTCAATTATCTGCTGGAGGAGGAAGAAGTGATTGCTTTCTTTCAGCGAACCTATGCGCACCTCAACGAAGGCGGCGTGTTCATCGTGGACATGCACAGCGTGGACCGACTGCGCGAATTTGAAGAAGAATACAATGAAGCCGGCCGGGTGGGCGCTCATGAATATCAGTGGACCATCGAAAGCGAGGATGACTGCATCTATCAGACCTTCGCATTCTATGATGAAGAAGGGCGCCCGGCGCTGGAGCAGCATATCCAGCGCGTGTATGATCCAACGTGGATCATGGAACAGCTGCGCGCATGCGGCTATGCGGTGCAGGTCTGCACCGATTTTACCCAGGAAGGGATCACAGAAGGAGAAAAGCAGTTTTACATCTGCAGGAAGGAGACAGCATGAAACTGATCGTCGCAGCGATGGAAGAAGAAGTGAAGGCCATCGTCGATCATATGGAGCAGGTGCGTGTCTGCAGCCACGCCGGCGTGCGGCTGTATGAAGGCATGCTGGAAGGAGAGGCGTGCACCGTCATGAAGAGCGGCGTAGGGAAAGGCAGCTGCGCCATGACGCTGACGATCGCGCTGGAGCGCTTAGGCAGCGTGGATGCCGTCATCAACATCGGTACGGCCGGCGGCATCCTGGATACGGAAGAAGTGCTCGACCTTGTCATCAGCACGGCGGTGGTGCAGCATGATTATGACACCAGCCCGATCGACGGCGAGGATGGCATCGGCCTGTGGTTCGAGGCGGATGCGCGTCTGCAGCGTGCGGCGAGCGAAGCGGCTCGCCAGCTCAGCTTACGGGTGCACCACGGCGTCGTCGCCAGCGGAGACCGTTTCATCAGCGGGGCGGATGAAGCGGCAGCGCTGCTCGCCCGCTTTCCCAAAGCGATCTGCGCGGAGATGGAAGCCGGCAGCGTGGCCCAGGTGTGCACGCATTACGGCATCCCGTTCATCGTGCTTCGCTCACTGTCTGATGTGGCGGTGAAGGCAGGAAATGCCATGACATTCGAGGAATATAAGGAAGCGGCCAGCCGCCGCAGCGCGGCGCTGTGCAGCAGCTTCATCAAAGGGCTTCGCGCGATGCATTGAAGCCCTTAACTTTTTTTTCATGGGGAAATCATGTATAATAAGGAACAAGAAGCAAGGAGGCTGGAGTATGAAACAGAAGATCAACGGACGCAGCATCTTGTTCACGGCCTTTCTCACCGTGATGCTTTTGCTGGTGATCGCATCCATGTGGGCGCTCTTCGTCAGCGGCCCGGCCAGAGCCTATGAGGTGAAGCTGGCGCAGGAGGAAGAAGCCATCATCTCCCAGCATGATGCAGTCGGCAATCTGCAGCGGCATGTGTTCCGCTATGTGACATACAGCGGCGAAGACCGCCAGAATTATTATTGGTTCAACACGGAAGGCCAGGTCATCACCACGCGTGCCAAGGGCACCAGAGACGACGATGCGGCCCGTGCAGCCGCACAGGCGCTGGGCATGGACGCGGAAAGCGTTACGCTGGGCTATGGCTATGAAGGTCCGGTCTATGTGCTGCAGCGCGGCGATACGACGCTGCTGCTGGATTACGATACGCTGGAACTGGTCGATGAAAGGGAGTTGAGCGGCGATGAGTGAGCTGAAGTGGAACGCGCCGTATATGGACCGCAGGACATGGATTCTCGGGGAGCTGGACCATCTGAACATGAGCGCGGAAGAGACGCTGGCCTTGCTGCTGATCGATTATTATAATGAGCAGCAGCAGCTCATCACCCATGAGATGATCGCGCAGAAGATCGGCAAGGATGCCGACGCGGTGGATGAGCTGTTTTCTGCGCTGAGCGCGAAAGGGTATCTGAAGATCGAATTTCGCGAAGGCAAGCTGATCTTTGACATCAGCGGCGTGTTTTCTTCACAGGAGAACATCGCCGCCAGCATCCAGAACCTCTCTCTCTTTGATGAATTTGAGACAGAGTTCGCTCGTCCGCTGAGCTCCAGCGAGATGCAGCGTCTCTCTTCCTGGATGGATGTCTATGACCAGCAGATGATCTTGTATGCGCTGTATGAGGCAGGGGTCTATGACAAGCGCAGCCTGGATTATATCGAGCGGATCCTGGCAGAGTGGAAGCGCAAAGGGCTTACGCCTGCCGATTATGAGGAGGGCAGACGATGAACCACATGACACCAGAGGAGATCCTCGATCAGATGGAGGAGCTGTTTCCTGATGCGCATTGCGAGCTGAATCACCGCAACGCTTATGAACTGCTCGTTGCGGTCGTGCTCAGCGCGCAGACGACGGATGCTTCGGTCAACCGGGTCACGCCGGCGCTGTTCGCCCGTTTTCCCACGCCGCAGGACATGGCTGCTGCCGATGAGGAAGAGATCGGCAGCTACATCCGCAGCATCGGCCTTTACCGCAGCAAGGCCCGCTCGCTGCGCGCGCTGAGCGCCTCGCTGTGCGAACAGTTTGACGGCGTCGTGCCCAGCACCTACAAAGAGCTGATGTCGCTGGCCGGGGTAGGGCGCAAGACCGCCAATGTCGTCCGCAGCGTCTGCTTCGACATCCCCAGCTTTGCGGTCGACACCCATGTGGAGCGCGTCTCCAAGCGGCTGGGATTAGCCAAGCCGCAGGATGATGTGCGCAAGGTGGAAGAGAAGCTGAAGCGCAAGCTGCCCAGGGAACGCTGGAACAAGGGGCATCATCTGTTCATCTTCTTCGGCCGTTACCTGTGTACGGCGCGAAGCCCCAAATGCGGGATATGCCCGTTTTCCTCGATCTGCCGCAGACAGAAGATCGAAGCGAAGAATGCATGAGGAGAGCCTTCAGGGCTCTTTTGCATATTAAGGGAGAGGATCCATCCCCAGGAGAAACGTAATCAGCTGTTTTAGACACATATCGCTTTAAGCGATTATAGCTGCGATGATCTGGAAGATCAGGGATGGGAAAACCATCGAAGGCTCAGCCTTATCTTGATCTTTATTCTTCCAATGATGGTCAACGAGCAGTCCCATGATCGGATCAACAAATATCTGAACAAATGAGAAGAAAAACGAAAAAATCAAGAGCCAAGGCGTGTTCAGCCTTGGCCTTTAGAAGTGGTGAGATCGGATGTGAATTCACATTTGTGAAGGAGCTGATCAAGTAATTGACACACTTTTCCTGACATACGCGATGATCATTGCTTTCTGATGACGAGGTTGAAGTTAGTATCATAATGTAAGCCCAGCTCACGGCATATTCTGTCATTAACGCTATCTAGCGCTTTTTTGTATTCACCATACTGAGGAGATAAAATCATTAAATTCGGAATGAATATATCGTTATAGCCCTTGTTCTGGAATTCTTTCATCATTTTTCTTTGGGCCATATAGGATGGATGATATTTTAAGATGCCCGATTTTAATTTTGCGCCTTTTAATACATTGGCTTTTAATCGTTCATACTCATCATCACGCATATCACGATAATAAGAAATCATTTCTTCTGCAGTTCTTGTCTCTTTAACCATTCCATTGGCAAGTTTCATCCCTAGTTTGATGAGAAAAGGAACGTGCAGCGTTGTTTCGTCACAATATGCCAATATATTTTGCAGAGCTTGTTTTTGCTCGGGCGTGTTTATCCTTACATCAAAGAAGGGCTTGAAGTGAGCGATCAAGTATTCGGACCACGCTTTTCCAGGAAGCAAAGCGGAAATAGCATGTTCAATGCTCGTATAATCAAGCAGTTCATTTGCTTTATCCGCATTTCCTTCATCAATAAAATCCTTGAGTGCCGCAAGCTCTGATTCACGTAATTCTTTTTCTTGTAGTTTTTGTTCATAGATACGAATGAGAATAGCTTGATCATTTCCCTCTAACAGTTTTTTGATATCATTCACACTGATCCCGAGCTTGCGATATATGGAAATCTTTTTTAAGGCTTCCACATCTTCAATAGTGTAATCACGGTAACCGTTTTTATCTTTCGTTATGGACAGCAATCCTTTTTCTTCATAATACTTGACGGCACGTTTGGTCATGCCCACTTCCTTGATCACTTCATTTAGCTGCATATCCAGCACCTCCTTGCATAAAGCATAAACGTGTACGCTGCGTACAGGTCAATACGTTTTCATTGACTTCATCTCATTTTGCGTAATATTTGTTCAGATCATGCCATCTATCCATGGCAGCCTAGGGGGATCGTGGATCAGCATCAGAGATCTTCAATTGGAAGATAAAAAGTGTGAATAAAAATGCGCAAAAAGGGCCGACTTAAAAACAAGTAGTAAAAAATATCAAAAAATTTTATCAGTTGACCAAAATAGAAGAAATATCAATGCCAGATCGTTTTAAAAAGTTTAATGCTTTTTCAACTGTTAGTGATTGGTCTGTGTTTGATTTTGGACTCATCAGAGATTCATGATCGGTTGGTTGAAACTCTTCACCTGTAAGAATCATGTGATAGATACTAACGAGCATCATGCGGGCGATCGCAATGATTGCTTTCTTATGACCTCGTCGTTTCTTGATATTGGAATACTTTCTTCCAAAATAAGAAGCTTTATCTTTGATGGCTGATAAAGCACATTGGACAAGTAATGGTTTGAGATACTGTCCAGCTTTTGAGATACGGACCGACTTTTTCTTGCCGGCACTTTCGTTGTTGGCAGGAGAAAGTCCGGCCCAGCTGACAAGTTGTTTATCGGATTCAAACTGAGACATATCGATCCCTATCTCAGAGATGATGAGGATGGCAGATAAGGCGCTGATCCCTTTTATTTGCGTGATATGCTGAAAGGATCTACGTAAAGGATAAGCACGTTTGATCAATTCCACTTCGCATGAATCGATGAGCTGATCTAAATATTCCATATGATCCAAAGATTTCTCCATCTTGAATCGTTGATCGGATTCGATGTGATAACCATGAAGAGAGTCTAGTATCTTATCTTTGTTTTTGCAATTTCTATGAACGAGCTTTAGGATCTTGTCATCGTCGATCACGTTGGACTTCATGACTTCTTTCATGATATTAGAAGCTGTTTTTCCGAAAGGATCTGAGATAACCGAAGCTAAGCCGATATTGGAAACGGTCATGCAGTTCTGATAACGATTCCGTTCTGAAGA
>UQPV01000039.1 GCA_900543035.1 uncultured Solobacterium sp. | reverse complement strand
CATACGGGGATCGGATGCAGTGTTGGCCCTCAGGCATCAACTGTCAGAATTTTGTCCTTGACAAAGGGACCATTTCATGATGCACCTTTCGGGATCTTTTTATGGCTGCAGCTGCAGCTCTTTGCACATGGCGATCATGCGCATCCTGCGCGCATCGCTCAGCGGCGCATCGCGCGCGGTGAGCCATCGCGCCAGCACATCGGCGTCCTTAAGCGCTTCGCTGTAAGGATCATGACGCTGACTCTTGTCGGAATGATGGCTGATCGCCGTGCAGATGCGCTCGATGTCGGCCGAAGCGAAGCCGTGTTCCTGCAGGATCGTCTCCGCCAGCAGGGCGCTCTTGCGCGCATGGCCGGGATGTCCGCAGTTTTGCAGATACAGGGCGCAGTCATGGAGGAGCCCCATGCTCATGCACAGCACAGGATCCAGATCACGTGCGGCGGCAAGCAGGGCCATGCTCTGACAGACGCCCAGCGTATGAGAGAGCGCCTCGGCGCGCAGGGCGGGGATGCGGATGGCGCACAGCCGGCTGATGATGTCTTCTTTCAGCGCTTCTGCCTGATTCATCTGATCATCTCCTCATCAAAAAAAGGACGCGCTTTTCGGCGCGTCTGTCTCATCAGTCCGTAACGACGACGTTTGCGGCCTGCTGTCCGCGGTCGCTTTCTACGATCTCAAAAGACACTTTCTGTCCTTCTTCCAGAGAGCGGAAGCCATCTGCCTGGATCGCGCTGTAGTGGACGAAGATGTCTTTTCCTTCATCGGAAGTGATGAATCCATAGCCCTTTTCTGCGTTGAACCATTTTACTTTTCCTGTCATTTGTCATACCTCCTTAGACTTTGAAATAAGTAATCATAAATAAAAAAATCATGCGCCCTGCTTCCCGGACATCAAACACTCAACTCGAAATAATGATTTCCAGGTAAAACGCATGAAATTATACTTAAAGTTGCTTATGTTCACCCTCATGATATCGGATGCGCGCATAATTGTCAATGAAATAATGAGAGAAAGTGCAGAAAGTCCTATGGTCCATGCTGGAAGAAAGATGTTTTTGCGCTTTTCATTTTCGATTCTGGGAAAATAGAGTATAATAGGATAGAAAAAGAAAAAAACGTGGGAGGTTTTGTTATGATCGTAATTCAGGATGATATGCTTCGCGATGTCATTGCCCGTACGCTTCACATCAGCGAAGAAGAGATCACGGAAGAAAAGCTGCTCGAGCTGAAAGGGCTTTCGGCCCGCTATGCCGGCATCACATCGCTGGAGGGCCTGCAGCATGCCGAGAACCTGGAGTATCTGGATCTGTGCGGCAACAGCATCGAGATCCTCGATCCGATCCGGGATCTGCGCAACATCGAGCGGCTGAACGTGTCCAAGAACCGCCTGCGCGATCTGCAGGCGCTGCATGGCTACCGCCAGCTGAAGAAGCTGGACATTTCCCGCAATAATCTGTATACGATGGACATTTCCGCGGTGGCGGGCATGATCGACCTGGAAGAGCTCAACCTGGAGCGCAGCAAGGTGGACAACATCATCTATCTCGAGCATACCAAGAAGCTGCGCGTGCTGCATATCGGGATCGAGAACGGCCCTTTCCCCATCAGCATCCTGGGCACCTTGAAGAACCTGAAGGAGCTGCACATGAACAAGATGTGGCTGTACAGCATCGATGATCTGACATATCTCAAGAGCGTCGAGGTGCTGGATCTGTCCACCAATCTGTTCTCGGATCTCTCGCCGCTCACGTCCATGAAGAACCTGCGCTCGCTGGATGTGTCCAACTGTCCGTATCTGAAGGATTACAGCGTGCTGGCGGACATGGAGCATCTGGAAGTGCTCAATCTCTCTTATAACCACCCCAGTCATTTCAGCTTTCTCAAGAAGCTGACGCATCTGCGCGAGCTGCGCATGGTGCAGACGGGGCTGAAGGATGTCAGCGTGCTGGCAGAGCTGAACCAGCTGGAGAAGCTCGACCTTTCGGAAAACCACCTCGAGCATTGCAGCGCGCTGAAGCATCTGGAGAATCTGGTGTATTTCAAGGCCAGCCACTGTCAGCTGCGCAATATCGATTTCTTGAAAAATTCCCGCCGTCTGGTGGAGCTCAACTTATACACGAACCTGATCGAGCGCATCGATACGCTTCGTTCCTGCGAGCGCATGACGGTGCTCAATGTAGGCAACAATTCCATCAAGGACATCACCTGCCTGGAAGAGATGAAGCAGCTGGAGGTGCTCGGACTGGAGAACAACAATGTCGCCGACATCACGCCGCTCTCGGATCTGAAGAATCTGTGCACGATCGATCTGTACAACAACATCATCACGGATCTTGCGCCGCTCTCCGGGCTGGAGTATCTCTCTTACCTGCGGCTGGATCACAATGCGATCGTCGATCTCAGCCCGCTGTCTTCGCTGAAGTATCTGCGCTCCCTGACGCTGAAGGCCAATTATATCACGGATGTCACTCCGCTGAAAGACCTCGAGCTGCTGCAGGAGCTGCGGCTGGATGACAATCCGATCGAGGATACTTCCGTGCTGGAGGAGATGGAGTTTTACGACCGGTTTTCCATGAAGTGATCCAAAAGGACAGCCTCGCGCTGTCCTTGATCGTTCATACAAGTTAAATAACTAAAAAAGTTCACAAACAGCGTGAACTATGCTATACTTTGGATGGTGATGCGTATGACACAGAAAAGCGTGCCAAAGGCGACGCTGCAGAGATATCCTGTCTACCTGAAGGCGCTGCGCAAGCTGAAGCGCGGAGGAACGCAGCGGATCATGTCCAAGGAGCTGGCGAGCGTGGTGAACATCGAACCGACGACCATCCGCCGTGACTTTTCCTTCCTGGGCAATCTGGGCAAACAGGGCTATGGCTATGATGTGAACCTGCTGATCGACATCTTCAATCAGCAGCTGGGGATGGACTTCGATGAGAAGATCATCCTGGTCGGCGCCGGAAACATGGGCAGGGCGCTGATGAAATACAACCGCTGGGACTATGTGGTCGGAGAGATCACCTGTGCCTTTGATATCGACCCTTCGCGCCGCGGCGAGACGTTCGGCGTGCCGGTCTATTCCATGGATGAATTGGAGGAGAAGATCCCGGAGGGATGCCGTATCGCCATCCTGGCGATCTCCAAGGATATCCAGGCGACGGTGAACCGGCTGATCGCGTGCGGGATCACCGGTCTGGTCGATTTCACGCATGAGCACATTCAGGTGCCCAAAGGGGTTGTCTTGAAGACCGTGGATGTGGTATCATCTATTCAGGAACTCGTCTTTGAGACGAATTCATTAAATGCCAGGCGATGAAGCAGAACCCGGCAGGAAAAGCGGACGGAAAGCGATTCTGTGATGGTGGAAGACAGAAGCGTCGGCTCCTGAGGGGAACAGCTGCGGAGCTGAACCGGAGAAACCAAGTAGACGGTTCCGTGGATGAGCGTTAATCATGAAGAGATGCGCGCATATATCGCGCGAATCAGGATGGCACCGCGTAAGATCACGTTCCTGGATGACAGGGACGTTTTTTTCGTTGATGAGGGAGGAAACAGTATGTTTGAGTTTATGACCGTCCGTGAGCTGTATGAGATCGTGTTCAGCGGCTCACATGTCGAGCTCGATTCTATCGAGTATGTGCAGCTTCAGGGGTGGATCCGCACTAACCGCTGCAGCGGAAAGCTGGGCTTCATCGAGCTCAATGATGGGACCTATTTCCGCAATGTGCAGCTGGTCTATGATGTCGATCTCAAGAACTTTGAGGAAGTGGCCAAGTATACGACCGGCAGCGCGCTGAGCGTGACCGGCAAGTTCGTCTATACGCCGGATGGCCGTCAGCCTTTTGAGATCCAGGTCAAGGAGATCGAGCTGGAGGGCGCCTGCGACCATGACTATCCGCTGCAGAAGAAGCGGCACAGCTTTGAGTTTATGCGGGAGATCCCGCATCTGCGCCCGCGGGCAAATACGTTCTATGCGATCTACCGCCTGCGTTCGGTGCTGTCCATGGCGATTCATGAATTCTTCCAGGATCAAGGCTTTGTTTATGTGCATACGCCGATCATCACGGGCAATGACGCAGAGGGCGCCGGAGAGACGTTTACCGTAACGACGCGGGACGATGCCAAATACGATGAGGATTTCTTTGGCAAGCACGCTTCCCTGACGGTGTCCGGCCAGCTTCATGTCGAGGCGTTCGCACTGGCTTTCCGCGATGTGTATACGTTCGGACCGACGTTCCGCGCGGAAAACTCTAATACGACGCGTCATGCTTCTGAGTTCTGGATGATCGAACCGGAGATCGCTTTCGCCGATCTGGAAGATGACATGGACCTGATCGAGGATATGGTGAAATACTGCATCAACTACTGCCTGGAAAATGCGCCGGAAGAGATGAAGTTCTTCGAGAAGATGATCGACAAGGAATGCATCGCACGCATCACCAAGGTGCGGGACAGCGAATTCAAGCGCATGACGTATTCCGAGGCCATCGAGCTGCTCAAGCAGGCCGATGTGAAGTTTGAAAACGATAAGATCGAGTGGGGCATGGACCTGCAGAGCGAGCATGAGCGCTATCTGTGCGAGAAGGTGGTCAACGGCCCGGTGTTCCTGACGGATTACCCGAAGGACATCAAGGCGTTCTATATGCGGCTCAACGATGACGGGAAGACCGTGGCCGCTTGTGATCTGCTCGTGCCGGGCGTCGGCGAACTGGTCGGCGGCAGCCAGCGTGAGGAGCGTTATGACGTGCTGGCCTCCCGCATGAAGGAGATGGGCATGGAGAGCGACAGCCTGCAGTGGTATATGGACCTGCGCCGTTTCGGCGGATGCAAGCACGCTGGCTTCGGCTTGGGCTTTGACCGCATGCTCATGTATCTCAGCGGCATGCAGAACATCCGCGATGTGGAGCCGTTCCCGCGTACGCCGCGCAACCTCGTATTCTGATATCGAACAGACAGGCACGGTCCTGTCTCTTTTCTTTTGCGCGCATTGTATTTTTTATGGTTTCTGTTATACTTATTATGCGTTATGAGCAATTCTGAGAAGGAGGATGTGCATGCGTTATGAGCCTAGACAGCGCCAGCGCAAATGGATATGGCGCATCGTCATCGCAGCGGCGGCTTTGCTGATCCTGGTCTCCTTTCTTCTTTACCATTTTGTCGTAGAACCCCAGGAGGTGCGCGGTCATTTTCAGGCGTGCGGATGGGGCCCTGACGAGATCAGGGAACAGCTGGAAAAACAGCAGGAGGAAATCATCGAGCTGGAGGATTATCTGTTTTACGGAGAGAGCCTGGCTTTATATATGGACCCTTATGACGGGGAGGGAGATCCGATCGTCGGCAAGACGCTGGAGCTGGTCAATATCTGCAGCGGCACACAGTACAGTTTTACGGTCGGTGATGCCGCGGATCGGCAGATCTATCTGCCGGATCTGGAAGAAGGCACTTATGAGATCTACATCATGGACAGCTTTACGCTGAAACGCGCCGTGTTCGCTTCATCGGTGCAAAGCGAGACGTTCGATACGGTGCGCCGCGGCGGAAAGGTCAAGCGGGTGCAGCTGATCGCCGACAGCAGCATCCTGGATGATTACGGCGGATCGCTGGATCAGCACTATGCGTTCCTTAACGTGACCTCAGCGACGGCGGATGCCCGCACCGCGGATGTGATGATCGATCCCTTCGGCATCTACACGACCATCTGGGGCGGAGTGGATTACGGCCTGCAGGGCAACGGCATCCGCGAATCGCAGGAGGCCTATGACATCGCGGTGCAGATGAAGGAACTGCTGGAGGGCTATGGCCTGAATGTCATCATCACGCGCGGCGAGGATGAGCTGGTGGAGTATTATGGAGAGAACAGCCGCGTGGCCAAGGGGTACGAGGCGAACGCGAAATATGTGATCAGCATCGGCTTCACTTACGGCGAGGGCAGAAGCGGCCTGGAAAGCTATCACGGCATCCAGTCGTCGAATCATCTGACCAACAGCATCATGTATTATCTGCGCGAGCAGTATGGCATCGAGGGCTCTTCGTCCTATACCTCGGAGACGAGCGTGCCGGGCGTGTTCTCCACGTTCAGCAGCGAAGGGGACGACGGCCGTCTCGTCTATGACAGCAATTTCCTGTTCCGGGAAGCCGGAGGAAAGGCGACGTTTGCGGGACAGATGGATACGCGCAGCCAGCAGAACGAAGCGTACAGCGAAGCGAACGGCATGCAGGGGATGGAGTTTGACTTCGCCTGCCTGAGCGACAGCGATGATGTGCGCAGCTATCAGGAAAATAAGGAGACGATGATCCGGGGCATCGTGGAAGGCTTTGCCGATGCGCTGGATCTGAGCCAGCAATGAGACGAAAGGGGAGAGACACATGAAGTATCAGATCAGCAAAGGATCAAAGGCGTTCGGTGCCAGTGTCATCTTCCGCAACATTCAGTTTGAGATCAGGAACAATGAAAAGATCGCGGTGGTCGGGCGCAACGGCTGTGGCAAGACGACGCTGTTGAAGATCATCGCAGGCGAGGAAAGCCTGGACAGCGGCGACATCCATATCGAGAACGGCGTGCGCATCGGCTATCTCGCACAGACGACGTTCATGGATGAAGGGCAGAGCGTGCAGCAGGAGCTGGAGCATGCCTTCGATCATCTGAAGGCACTGGAGCAGCGGCTCAATGAAGCGGCCATCGCCATGGCGGACGATCCCAGCGAGAAGAACCTGAACCTGTATGCCGCGCTGCAGGAACAGTATGAGGCCGGGGGCGGCTACAGCTGGGAGAGCGAGCTGCGCAGCGTCTTTACGCGCTTCGGCTTCCATGAGAGCGATCTGCAGCGCAGGGTGAACGAGTTCAGCGGCGGGCAGAAGACCCGCCTCGCCTTTGTGAAGCTGCTGCTCTCTCAGCCGGACATCCTGCTTCTGGATGAGCCGACCAACCATTTGGATATCGCGACGATCGAGTGGCTGGAAAACTACATCAGCCGCTACCGCAAGGCCGTGGTCGTCGTCTCGCATGACCGCACCTTCCTCGATCACATCACCGATGTGGTCTATGAGATCGAGTTCGACGTCATGCGCCGCTATCCCGGCAATTACACGCATTATGTCAATACGAAGAAACAGGATCTGGAGCTGCAGAAGAGCGCGTATGCGCGCCAGCAGAAGGAGATCGCCCGCATGGAGGAGCTGATCGAAAAGTTCCGCTATAAGAAGAACAAGGCGGCATTCGCGCAGTCCAAGATCAAGTATCTGGAGCGCATGGAGAAGATCGAGGATCCGACCAGCGATGACCATACGTTCCATGCGCGCTTTCACACGGCGCGCAAGGGCGGCCGGCGCGTGCTGGAGGTCGAGCATCTGCAGATCGGCTATGATCATCCATTGTGCGAGGTCAGCCTGAGCGTGACACAAGGACAGCGCGTCGCCGTGATCGGCCCTAACGGGCATGGCAAATCGACGCTGATGAAGACGCTGATGCATCAGGTGCCGGCGCTTTCCGGCACATTTCTGCTCGGACATCAGATCGATGTAGGCTATTTCGATCAGGAGCTGGCGCAGTTTGATTCCAGCAAGACCGTGCTGGAAGAGGTGTGGGACAGCTTTCCGGACCTTGACCGCACGAGCATCCGCACCGCGCTGGGCAGCTTTCTGTTCACCCAGGATGAGGTGTTCAAGACCGTGGACTGCCTGTCCGGGGGAGAAAAGGTCCGCCTCAGCCTGGTGAAGCTCATGTTGTCCAAGCCGAACTTTCTGATGCTCGATGAACCGACCAACCATCTGGATCTGCTGGGCAAAGAGGCGCTGGAGGAATCGCTGGGCGAATACGAAGGAACGATGCTGTTCGTTTCGCATGACCGCTATTTTATCTCCAAGCTGGCCACCGCCATCCTGGAGATCAAGGATGGCCAGGCAACGTATTACCCGCTGACTTACGAAGAGTATCTGGAAAAGGACAGACAGGCGCCAAAGGAGCAGGCGCATGAGACCAAAGAGAGCGGTAAGAAGCCGTATGTGCGCAATTTCAACTATGCCAAGGCGATCCGTCAGCTGGAGGAGCAGATCGAGAAAAAGGAAACGGAGCTGGAGGCGCTGCGGGAGCTGCGCTTCGAACCGGAATATTATCATGATTTCAAGAAGATGAATGAGCTGGATCAGCAGATCGACGATGTGCATGTCGAGATCGATCGGCTGATGCAGAAATGGGAAGAATACAGCGAACAGCTGGAACAGAACGCATAGGCGGCCATCGGCCGTCTTTTGCTTATCCTTGTCGATCTTGTCCATACTGCAGAGGGTGATATGCATGAAAGAGCTGAACACAGCGCTGGAAGAACGGCTCTGTCTCTCAGAGAGCTTCGATCTGGTGCGCCGCGTGCTGCAGGCCGCATCCGGATCGTATTACTTTTATTTTGTGGATGGGTTCGTCAAAGATGAGATCATGGAGAAGATGATGGAATTCTTGATCGACAGCGATGCGCAGGGCGAAGCGATGCCGCAGCTGCAGCAGGAGCTGTTTCCATATGTCGAGGTGACGCTTTGCGGCGATGTGGAGCAGACTGCCCTGCAGGTCCTCAGCGGCGTGATGGCGGTGTATCGCCAGCATGATGACACCTTCGTGCTGATCGATGCGCGCACATACCCGACGCGCTCCATGAGCGAGCCGGAGGATGACCGTGTGCTGCGCGGGTCCCGCGATGGCTTCGTGGAGACGCTGGTCTTCAACACGGCGCTGATTCGCCGCCGGGTCAGGGATCTCCGTCTGCGGATGGAGCATGTGCAGGTCGGAGAGACGAAGGATGACGTCGTCCTCTGCTCGCTGGCCGGCTGCCGCGATGAACAGCTGTACGCCGCGCTGAAAAAGCGGCTGTGCGTCCTGCAGGTGCATTCGCTGACGATGGCGCAGGAAAGCCTGGCTGAGGTGCTGTTTGACAAGCATTGGTGGAACCCGTTCCCGCTCGTGCGCTATACCGAGCGCCCGGATGTGGCAAGCGCGCATGTGCAGGAAGGGGGCATCGTGGTGATCACGGATAATTCTCCCTCGGTCATGCTGCTGCCGGTGACGCTCATGGATTTTGTCCAGGAGGCGCAGGACTATTACTTCCCGCCGCTGATCGGCACATATCTGCGGATCATCCGCATCCTGATCTTCCTGCTGGCGCAGTTTCTGACGCCGGTGTGGTTCTGGCTCAACAGCAATCCGGACCTGATGCCGGAGGTGTTCAGGTTCACGCTGATCGATGGCGGTGCAAACATCAGCATATTCTGGCAGCTGATCATCCTGGAGATCGGCATCGACGCCATGAAGATGGCCAGTCTCAACACGCCCAGTTCGCTGAGCAGCTCCTTCAGCATCATCGGCGCGCTCATCCTCGGCGATTTCGCGGTGAAGGCTGGCTGGTTCGACGCGGAGATCATCCTCTATATGGCGTTTGCAGCGCTGGCCAATTTCACGCAGCCCAGCTTTGAGCTGGGGTATGCGATCAAGCTGGTGCGCATGCTCATGCTGGCGGTGATCGCGCTGTTTCCTGCCTATGGACTGTGGATCGCCCTTGCCCTGCTCGTGCTGCTGCTGATCAGCAGCCGTGCACCGGGAACCAGAGGATATCTGTATCCGCTGATCCCCTTTGATGCCCATGCCTGCGGCAAGATGCTGCTGCGCCGTCCTCTGCATAACAAACGGAAGGATGAAAACGAGTAAAAACATGCGGAGAAATAGGGGCGTTTGGATCAGCGGCGTATGAGGGGAGCAGGGAGTGATCAAGATGGATGGAGAACTGGATGAGATGGAAATGAGGATCGAAGAGCTCAGCGCGCAGTATGTCACGGCCAGATCGCGCAAGTGCAGGACGATGGAGGAACAGCAGCATCTGGGCGATGTGGCGGACCGCATCGATGAGGCGCTGGCGCGCTGCCCGGTCATGACCGAGGCCTTCATCCGCAAGGTGTATCTGGAGAAAAGAAGTCTTTCTCCGCTTACGCAGAGACAGCAGAAATGGCTGAAAAAAGAGGGGCTGAAACGATTCTTTGATTGCTTCTGTGAATGAAAAATGATATCATAATAGATGTAAGCGATTTAACTGCTTTCATCATGATTAACATATATGGCAAAGTCAATAAAAGAGGAGGATTATGTATGTTAAAAGGTATTGCGGCATCTGCCGGTATTTCCATCGCCAGAGTTTATAAGCTGGAAGCACCAAAGGTGGAGATTGTAAAGAAGGAAGGCGATCCGGCTGCGGAAGTGGAGAAATTCAACGCGGCGCTTGAAAAGACGAAGAAGGATATCGAAGGGGTGAAAGAGCGCGCGGCAAAACGTCTGTCCGAAGAGGAACTGGCGGTATTCGATGCGCACCTGATGATGGCAGGGGACCCTGAGTTTGCCAGCCAGATCGTGAACATGATCGAAACGGACAAGGTCAATGCGGAGTATGCGGCTGACGCGGTCGCTACCCAGATGGTGACGATGTTCGAATCCATGGATAATGATTACTTCAGAGAAAGAGCGGCAGACATCAAGGATGTGACGTTCCGCCTGAAGTGCAACCTGCTCGGTCTGACCATTCCGGACCTGACGGCGATCGATGAAGATTCCATCATCGTGGCATACGATCTGACGCCTTCCGATACGGCGCAGCTCAACGAATATGTCAAGGGCTTCGCGACGGCCATCGGCGGCAAGACGAGCCATTCCGCCATCATGGCGAACTCTCTGGAGATCCCGGCAGTCGTCGGCTGCGGAGAAGAGGTCCTGAACGCGGCTGCGCAGGGCGATCTGATGATCCTCGACGCGGTCGATGGCAATGTGATCATCAACCCGGATGAAGCAGCGGTCAAGGAATATGAGGCCAAGGCAGAGGCGTTCAAGGCAGAAAAGGAAGCGCTGAAGGTGCTCGTGGATGCCAAGACGATCACGACCGACGGACATCAGGTCGAGCTGGCCGGAAACATCGGCGGCATCAAGGATGTCGAGGGCGTCCTGAAGAACGGCGGCGAAGGCGTCGGTCTGTTCCGTACCGAGTTCCTGTACATGGATTCTGATCACTTCCCGACAGAGGAAGAGCAGTTTGAAGCATATAAGGCCGTGCTGGAAGGCATGGGCGGCAAGAAGGTCGTCGTTCGTACGCTGGACATCGGCGGCGACAAGAAGCTGAAGTATTTCACGTTCCCGGAAGAGATGAACCCGTTCCTGGGCTATCGCGCCATCCGTCTGTGCCTGGATCGCACGGATATCTTCCGTACGCAGCTGCGTGCACTGATCCGCGCTTCTGTATATGGCAAGCTGTGCATCATGTTCCCGATGATCGCTACGGTCAAGGAATTCTGCGATGCGAAGGCGATCTATGAAGAGGAAAAGGCCAAGCTGATCGCTGAAGGCGTACAGGTTGCGGATAACATCGAAGTCGGCATGATGGTCGAGATCCCGGCTGCGGCCGTGCTCGCCGATCAGTTTGCGAAATATGCGGACTTCTTCTCGATCGGCACCAACGACCTGATCCAGTACTCAATGGCCGCTGACCGCATGAGCGAGCATGTGTCTTATCTGTACCAGCCGTACAACCCGTCCGTGCTGCGCCTGGTCAAGATGACCATCGAAGGCGCGCACAAGGAAGGCAAATGGGCCGGTATGTGCGGTGCGATGGCCGGTGAGGAATATGCAGCGCCGATCCTGCTGGGCCTGGGCCTGGATGAGTTCTCCATGTCAGCTACGCAGATCCTGAAGGCGCGCAAGATCATCAATGGTCTGAGCAAGAAGGAAATGGAAGAGCTCGCTGCAGAAGCGGTAAACAAGCAGACTGCAGATGAGGTCCTCGAATTTGTCAAAGCAAAACTGGCGAAATAATGACAAGAGCAGCGAACGCTGCTCTTTTGTTTTGATGCCGAATTTGCCGGAAAACCGGCCGAAAAGGACCAAGGGGATGACTTCTTCCAGAAGTGTGCTAAGATATAGACGAACAAAGAAAGAGCTTATAACACAGAACCTCACGGGCTGTTTCGGAAGTGTAGAGAAAATAAGCCAGATCATAAGATCGAAAACAGCGAAGCAGCAGAGGATCTGTCAATAGTCGGCGCGGATGCCTGTGATCAGGGGGAGCAGCAATTCATCTGGGATCATAAGACAGGATGATGAAGGATGGCTCAGCTGATCTAAGGAGGATAAGAGATCCAGAAAAGGCCGCGGCGATGTCCGAAATCAGGGGAAATGGACGAAACGGATGCGTTGGTGAGAGATACAGGACATCCGGAAGTCTGAAAAGACTGTAACCTGATTCGGAGTTATAGAGGAAAAGGGATACGGAAGCGTATCTCTTTTTCTTTGGTCTGGCGGACATTGTCCCTCTGCCCGATTCTGTAGTAAAATGGATACAAAAGAGAAATGAGGGATTATCGATGAATCAGAAAGATGATCATGGAAAGACGATCGATGCGCTGAACGAGATGGTCGGCAGCGGGATGAAGCAGCTGGCGATCTCTCAGCCCTTCGCCAGCGTTCAGGAGAGAAAGGCGCTGTTGCCTGTCGTGGAGGAGAGCTGTGCGAAGCATCACACGAACTATTATCTGGAAGACAGGCTGCTGGTCAGCGACCTGTTTCCCATCTCGTTCAGCGAAGGGCGCTGCGTGATCTTGTTTTATCGGGATGAGCAGGTCATCCGCAGCTATCTGAACCTGAAGCGGGTCAAGGCAGAGGCGCTGCGGCGCAAGGAGTATTTCACGGTGCGCGCGGCCATCGCCTATCAGTTTGGCGCGCTGCTTTCCTATCCGCAGCAGCGGATCGAGGAGATGATCGCCGAGAATCAGGAGCGGGAGCGCTATGATGAGGGATGAGCATATCCTGGTCGATCCGGTCAATGAGCGCACGCTGAGCCTGGTGATCGCCGCGGCGCTGCACACGCTGCATCCGAAAGCCGGCGTGCGCGTGGAGCACAGCCTGGATGATGGATTATATTGTGAGTTTGACAACATTCGCTGCGATGATGCGCTGCGGGCAGAGATGGAAGCGAAGGTCACAGAGATCATCGATCAGAAACAGCGGATCGAGCGGCGGTATATGGACAGGGAAGCGGCGGCGCAGCTGTTTGCGCGCGCAGGCATGGAAGACAAGGCTGCCAATATCCGTCACAGCCGGGATGCGCGCTGTCCGATCGACCGCCTATGCGGGCTCGATGATCACATGTACGGCGATCTGCCGCCGCATGCCGGGATATTGCCGCGAGTCTATGTCCGGCAGATGATGCACGGGCTGTGGTTTGGCTTTCATGGCTCTCCTAAGCCCCAGGATAAGCTGCTTGCCGTCTATGACGCCTTCGAACGATGGGGACGCCGCCTCGGCATTAACAATGTTCCGCAGCTGAATGCCGCCGCGAAGCAAGAGGGCATCGATACGCTCATCGCGATGAGCGAGGCGCAGATCGAACGGCAGCTGGTGAAGCTGGCAGATACCATCGTCTCGCTGCAGCCGCTGCGCCGCTTCGTGCTGATCAGCGGCCCGAGCTCGGCCGGCAAGACGACGTTCTCCCGGCGGCTGAAGATCCATCTGCGCATTCTCGGCTTCCAGCCGCAGGCGCTGTCGATGGACGATTTTTTCCGTGACCGCTGCGAGTATCCGCGTCTGGCAGACGGCTCATATGATCTGGAGAGCCCGAAGACGCTGGATCTGCCGCTGCTCAGCGAGACCGTAAAGGGACTGCTGGCCGGCAAAGAGATGCCGATCCCTTCTTTTCACTTTGCCAAAGGCTGCCGTGAATGGAAGGGCAGGACGATGCGGCTGAGGGAAAATGACATCCTGATCATGGAAGGGATCCATGGGCTCAATCCGCTGGTGGCGCAGGATCTTGCGCAGGATGAGCTCTTCCGCATCTATGTCAATGCCTTGACACATCTCAACCTCGATGCGCATACGCGCATCCCCACCAAAGATTACCGTCTCATCCGCCGGTTGGTCAGAGACCGGCACAGTCGCGGATGCAGTGCTGCAGAGACGCTCAGACGCTTTCCCCGGGTGCGGGAAGGCGAGGAACGCTACATCTATCCTTATCAGGAAAACGCGGATGTGATCTTCAACACGTCGATGCTGTATGAGATGCTCATCCTCGCGCCGCTTGCCAGCAGGCTGCTGGCGGAGATCAGCGAGCAAGATGAGATGTATGATCAGGCACAGCGGCTGCTGTCGCTGCTGCAGTATGTCGATGAGGCAGATGGGGCACATGTCCCTGGCTATTCCATCCTGGCGGAATTTACGGGCAGCAGCGTGTTCGAATGAACGTTCAGGAGCGCCTTTCCTGCCACAGGGCGTACAGATAGGCAGACAGGAACAGGATCAGGCAGTAGATGACGATCTGCAGCTGGGTCGGGGAGAAGAGCTGAAACAGCGTCCATGAGCCAAACAGGAAGAACACGGTGGCGGAAAACAGCCGCAGGGCGGAGTCGCTGATGTGTTTCATCAGGAAGCGTCCGGTGGCGAGCGCCAGCAGGTTGGCGGCGAGCAGGCCGAGGCAGCTGCCCAGGAAGATCGCGGCATGCGCGTCGTGCTGGGCTGCCAGGGTGAGGGCGCTGATCTGGGTCTTGTCGCCCAGCTCCGCGATGAAAAAGGCGGCGGCCACGCTCAGCCAGTCTGCGCGAAAACGCCGTCCTTCCTTGACCTCTTCCGGTTTGGGCTTCAGGGCGCTGAAGCCGAACAGCAGGAACAAGACGGCGGCCGCCGGCCGTATCGCGTCGATCGGGATGCAGGCGTTCAGCCAGCTGCCTGCCCAGACAGAGAGCAGCGACAGCAGGATGATGGACAGCGTCATGCCTGCGATGACGCTGCGCAGGGAATAGCGCCGGGAGAGCGCCAGGACGAGAAGCTGGGTCTTATCGGCCATTTCGGCCATGAAGATGAGGATAAAGCTCGTCAGCATCATTTGAGATCACCTGTTAGAGTCTATGCACTGCGCCTGCCGGATATGAAAAAAAGCCCTGCGGGCTCATGATGTGATATAAACGGCGCTTTCGTGATCGAGCTCCTCCACCCGGACCAGGATCTGTTCATGCAGGGCGCTGGGGATGTTCTTCCCGATATAATCAGCGCGGATGGGGAGTTCACGGTGACCGCGGTCGACGAGCACGGCAAGCTGGATCTCTCTGGCACGGCCGAAGCTGGTGATCGCGTCCATCGCCGCGCGGATGGTGCGTCCTTTGAACAGCACGTCATCGACGAGGATGACCTTGCGATCCTGAACCGGAATGGCTTTGCTGCGGCTCTGGGTGCGCTTGTGATCATCTCTCCAGAAGCTCACATCGAGCGAATAGACCGGGATCTCGACTTGTTCGAACGAACGGATCAATGCGGCCAGCCGCCTGGCCAGATAGACGCCGCGGCTGCGGATGCCCACCAGGATGATGTTGTCGACCCCTTTGTTATGCTCGATGATCTCATGGGTAATGCGCTTCAGGGAGCGCTGTATTGCCAGATCATCCATAATGAGTTTCTTTTCCATTCAATCACCGTATCCAGTATACCTTGTTTTCTTGGAAACTGCAATTTGCCTTTCCGCAAAAAACGCGTAAAATCAGCAGATTGTCAGAATTGTTTCATTCTGATATAGTAAGGCGGGAGGCGATGAAATGGATGACATCAGCGAGAAGACGATCCGGGCGGCTGCCGGCCTCTATGGCATCGTGCATGTGCGCCACCTCTGTGAGATCGTTGAACATTATACAGGGAAGCGGTATTCCCGCGCCCAGCTGAATCAGATGATGGATGAGCAGGACTGGCATCCGCTGCGCAGGGAACAGGGGTTCATCTACCGCCCGGATGCCTTTGCCGCATTGGCGGAATGGAACAGCGTGCTCGCACGGGCCAAGGGAAAGCCGTTCTGGATGCCGCCGCTGACGCAGTTCCTGCAGTATGCGGATCTCGATCATCTGCCCGTGAGTGCGTCCATGCAGGCGCTGCAGGCACTGTTCAGCACGCAGATCCCGGAAGCAGAGGCGAAACAGCTCATCCGTGACATGCACGGTGACCTGCGTAAGGGCGCGGCGATGTCGCAGGTGATGAAGCGGATGATGGATGCCGGCATCCGGATCGATCCAGCGCATATGCGGCGCTTCGGCGACCTGCTCGCCCAGCTGTGCAATGAGACGCGCATGTTCATGAACCACGGCTTTACGCCGCAGGAGCTCATGAAAAGGACTGGGTGAGATCGCAGGGGGTGATGTGCATCAGCGCGATGAGCGCGTTGGGATCCATCTCGATCTGCACGCCGATCTTTCCGCCGCTGAAACAGATCGTGTCAAAGAGCAGGGCGCTCTCTTCGATGAAGGTGCGGTAGGTCTTCTTCATCGCCAGAGGAGAGCATCCTCCGCGCACATATCCGCTGACCTTGGTGATGTCTTTGACATGGATCATCTCTGTATGCTTGACTCCGGCCGCTTTTGCGGCTTTTTTCAGGTCCAGCACGGCGTTCACCGGCAGCATGAACACAAGGTATTCTCCGGTGTTGGCCTGTGTGATCAGCGTCTTGAACACGGCGTCGGGATCCTGGCCCAGCAGCCTGGCAACCTCAGCGCCGTCCACGGCTTCCTTGCCATGGGGATAAGCGTGTACGGCATAGGGGAGCGCAGCGCTGTCCAGCGCACGCATGGCATTGGTCTTGTTGATTTTCATGTCGATCACCTCGTTAAGCAACAGTATAGCATAATTTACATTGCCTTGCCTTTCTTTTCCGCAGATGCGCGGGTATAATAATCAAGGAAAGGGGATGAGGACATGACAGTCAAGATGATCGCGCTCGATCTGGATGGCACGCTGCTGCGGAATGACAAGAGCATCGATCCCAGTTCGGCAGAAGTGCTGAGACGGGCGCAGGAACAAGGCATCATCATCACGCTGGCCAGCGGGAGAGACAAGAACGGATGCCGCTTCGTCTATGAGCCGCTAAAGCTGGAAGAGGGGAACAATTATCTGGCGCTGGTCAACGGGCAGATGATCTACAGCTTTGCTCGGAAGGAATATGAGCTGGATGATGTGCTGGACAACACGGATGCGCAGAAGATCATGAAGACCGTGAAGGATTATGATGTGGAGGCGATCTTCTGCTGCGGCTATGACTTCTATGATTACATCTCCCGGCGTCGCAAGGTGGGCAAGAAGCTCTCCCAGCTGGTGAATGGCAGATCGGGCGATTACGGGCTCGCTTCGGGCAAGGAGCACCGCAATTTCATTGCTATCAAGGACAAGAATGACTTTACGCAGGACATCAACAAGGTGATCCTCGTGCATACGAAACGCTATTTCCGCCGTCATCTCCATGAGATCCGCGCCCAGCTCAGCGATTATGATCTGCTGGAAGTGGGACCGGAGTGGATCGAGATCATGCCGCGCAATGTGAACAAGGCCAGCGCGCTGCGTCATATCGCCGAGGAAAACGGCTTTACGATGGATGAGGTGATGGCGTTTGGCGATGCGGAGAATGACATCGAGATGCTGCGCAGCTGCCGTTACGGCATCGCCATGGGCAATGCGATGGCGGCGGTCAAGGAAGCCGCTTTTGCCATCACCTCCAGCAATGAGGAACAAGGCATCGCCCGCGCCATCCGCCGCTATGTGTTCCAGGAGGATCACGCATGAAGATCCGCGCGATCGTGTGTGATATGGATGGTACGCTGTTGAAGCGAACAGGCGGAACAGACCATATCGGCGAACGGACCAGGCAGGCGCTGCTTGAGGCGCAGGCGCAGGGCATCCGGCTCGTCCTGGCCTCCGGACGGCCGCATGGGCGGCTGATGCGCTATGCGCAAGAGCTGCATATGCCTCAGCACGGCGGCTGGCTCATCGAAGTCAACGGCACGGCGCTTTATGATCTGGAAAGCGGCCGGAGGGAGGTGCTTGCCCAGCTGCATCGCGCAGAGATCCGCGAGCTGTATGCCCAGCTGATGCAGATGGAATGCGAAGTGAGCGCTTATCAGGATCGGGGGCTGTGGTATCATATCCCGAAACGGCTGATCGCGCCCAAGCTCGCTTATCGGCAGGCACACGGGCTGAGCGAGGACTGTCCGCTGACGGCCGGGGCATTCGCCCTGGTGAGCGACAACCGCAGCGGTTATCCCGATCAGCATGAGGCAAAAGGGTGGGAGGATCTGCCCGAGCAGATGAACAAACTGTGCGTGGCGGACAGCGAAGCGCGGATCGCGTCGGTCATGGCGATGCTGGAGGAACGCTTCAGCGGCCGTTTCTGGTGGGGACGGACCAGCGCAAACTGGCTGGAGATCATGCCTGCGCACGTCAATAAGGCCGAAGGGCTGAAACAGGCGGCATCGCGCATGGGCATCGATCCCTCGCAGATCATGGCGTTTGGCGACGGTGAAAATGACATCGGCATGCTCTCGCTGTGCGGTTATGGCTATGCAATGGGCAACGCGCTGGACAGCGTCAAGAAAGTCGCGTATGATGTGTGTGAAAGCAATGAAGAGGAAGGCGTGGCCAGGACCGTGGAGCGGTGGCTGCGCGGAAAGGAGTGCTGAACGAGATGAAGATCATTCATGAAACAGAATTCAACGAACTGATGAAGAAAGAAGGGCTGATGCTGGTCGATTTCTTCGCGACCTGGTGCGGACCATGCAAGATGCTGGCGCCTGTGCTGGAAGAGACTGCGCAGGAGCTGCAGGGAAAGGTGGAGATCGTGAAGGTCGATGTCGACCAGGACGCATCGCTGGCGGCACAGTTCCGCATCATGTCGGTGCCGACCATGATCCTGTTCCGCAACGGAGAAGCGATCCAGAAGATCAGCGGATTTCAGCCGAAGCCGCAGCTTGTCTCTTTCCTGAAGCAGTTCATCTGATCATTTCCGCGTGCTCGCACGCGGTTTCTTTTTTTCTTTCCCGCCGTGTCGTGAGATGGTATACTGAATGCGAGGTGTTGCAGATGAAGATCACAGGACTTTCAAAGAGCGCGGTGATGGAGGCTGCCCAGCGCGCGTTTTTAGGGAAAAGCCTCGAGCTTGAAGAAGGCAGTCTGTTCCTGCGCGGGGTCGAGCCAGGCGCATGGCGCTGCGAAGGCATAGCGGACATCCAGCATGTGTCCACCTGCATGGGTTATCATGAAGAGATCATCAACGGAAACCGCACAAGGGTCAAGACGATGATCCCGCTGCTGTTCGTGAAGGAAAGCCGGTATGCGGTGATCTATGAGGGAGAACAGTGCTGTTATGTGCCGATGGAAGATGAAGGAGAGATCACGTTCATGCCCTATGCGCAGTTTTTGACCTGGATCGTGGAAAACACGCATCCCGCAGCGGAAGAAACGGCGGGATGATCCGGTGTGGTTTGCGTCTTCCTGTATCGTTTGGTATAATGAAATCAGCTAGATAGCGGGAGGATAAAAGAATGAAAAAACTGATGAAAGGCGCCGTGCTGGGAACACTGGCGTCCGTACTGCTGCTGAGCGGCTGCAGCAACGAACAAGCTGCGCCGGCAAACGAAGAAAAGCGCGTGTGCACCGTGGACAACGGTGGTGTGGAAGGTCTGGATATGACCGTGACCGCGACCGGCAATGACGAAAAGCTCAATACGGTCGAAATGGCCATTTCCATGAACCTTCAGGCGATCCTGGAATCCAGCGGCACCGGCGTGGAATTCAATATGGAGGACATGACGGATGAGCTGAAGACACAGGTGACGGAATCCATGCGCGATGAGATGTCCAAGCAGATTGCTGACGAACTGGGTCTTCCGGAAGATGCGTTTACTGCAGATGCGTCGATCGACGGCAATACGATGAACATCAACATGACCATGGATGTCAGCAAGATGGGCGATACGTATGCGAACAGTTCGCTGGATGAGTTTGCACAGACCATCGAAGACGATCTGAACGCCACTTGTCAATAAGCTGGAAAAAGGACGGAAATTGGGAAGGTTTCCGTCTTTTTTCAACGAAATGGGGGAAAAGGATGAGAAGGAAAGATAACGTCCGGCGGTTCTTGCTCAGTGCGGCGCTGGCGGCATTGTCGCTGAGCGCATGTGCGTCTGCACCGCCGCAGGTTGAAACGATCACGATCGATGGGGAAGATCTGATCATGGACATCAGTGAGGAAAAAGCATTTTCCTTTGACTGTCAGCCCGCAGACGCGCAGCGGGAAGAGCTTGCGCTGAAGGCGCCTGCTCAGCTTGGCGCAGAACTGGAAGATGAGCGGATCATCATCGATCCAGATGCAGCAGGCACATTTACATTATATTTGCAGAGCGATGCGGTCACGAGCAATGCGATCACGGTGACGGTCATCGACTCGGCCCGCATCGAAGCGGAAAAACAAGCAGAGGAAGAGGCCCGGCGGCGGGAAGAAGCTGAACGGCAAAAGGCGCAGGAGGCAGAAGCGGCCGCGCAAGCAGAGGCGGCACAGCAGGCCCAACAAGAGCAGGCCGCATCGCAGCGCACGCCTGCATCAGGCGGCAATGCGCAGACGCCGGTGCAGGCATCGGTGTATATCGCCGCTTCCGGAAACGGGACGAAGTATCACAGCGATCCGCATTGCAGCCGCATGAACGGCGTCATCGAAATGAGCGTCGAGGAAGCGCAGGCAATGGGATATACGCCTTGCAAGAAGTGTTATTGATGAATGAGACCGGCGGTGAACTGCCGGTCTTATTCATATGGCGATCGTTGGTGAGAACAATAGGTGAAAGAGGATGAGGCCGGGGACATCGCTTACGCTGATGCAGAAACGGCCGATCAAGCAGGCAGACGAGATTATTCGATGAGATCTTGCCGGATGACAAAAGAAATCCTCGCCAAGCGAGGACTCATGAATGAATATCTGGGGATGAGCGAAGGGCGCTGTCTTCCTTCATTTCTTCTGATGATGATCGTTCATGCAGGCGGCATCATCAGGAAGGTCATCGAGCAAGATAAAGTTTTTGTCAAGTGCGAAAAATTACAATAAAGTGCAAAACATTACAATTGATTTAATTTTATAATGAGATAGGACCTTGAAAAGGAAATGAACACATCATGAAGGAATGCTGAATAGAAAGGAGAGATCGACTGAAGGCAATGGGAATTACCATCCTGGCATGCATGCCAGGATCAACTGATGAACATGATCGGGGAAGAGAAAGGAGAGTCACTGATGAAAAGGACGAACAAAGCGATATGTCTTTTGCTGGCCTTGCTCATGCTGGTGCCCTCATTCGGGCAGATCAGCGTGCAGGCGGCAGATACATATGAGAACATTGCAAAGGACAAGCCGGTCACGGCGACATCCAGCATCGGAGAGCATCTGCCTGAATTGGCCGTAGACGGCATCAAGACATCAGAATCCAGCTGGGCGACAGATGCGATCAGCGAGAATCCCTCGCTGACCGTAAACCTCGGTGCGGAGGAGAAGATCGCGCAGATCGCGCTGACATGGAACGAGAATTTTGCCTTTAAATACAGAGTGTTTACCGCTGGCAGCAACGAGCAGTATTCCCTGCTTGTCTTCCACGAGGAAGGAACAGGCGGAGAGGAGATCTGGGATGTCAGCGAAGATCATGCGGCCGTTCAGTATGTGAAGATCGAACTGGTGGAAGCCAAGGGTGGCGAGGACAGCATCGGTCTGCAGGAGCTGGAGGTGCTGCAGAAGAAGGAAGACACTCCTGCGCAGCCGGAGAACCTGGCGCTGAACAAGCCGGCTTACGCATCTGGAAATGAAGCCGGGCTGGACCGCCTCGGCCCTGCCGGCGCGTTCGATGGAAAATGGAGCGATGATTACGATGAGCGCTGGTCCAGCGGCAACATCACCCAGAGCCCGCAGTGGATCTATGTCGATCTGGAAGAGGAGACGACATTCTCCTGCATCCGGATCTACTGGCAGGAGGCGTATGCGACCGCATATGAACTGCAGTATTCGAATACGGCGGAAGAAGGCAGCTGGACGAGCATTACCGCTGTGGATGATGGAGAAGGCGGCTGGGTCACATTCAACTTTGATCCGATCACGGCCCGTTATGTGCGCCTGTATGCCACGGCGAGCAACGGGGTCGGCAGCAACAAGCCGATCTCAGTATGGGAGATGATGATCCATGCATCGCATTATGAAGATATCTGGCTCGATGATATCGCCGAGGACTTCACCGTAGGCACCATCACGCCGGATATGACGAAGATGCCTTCCTTCAGCTTTGCGGATGGCCGGGTCAGCGCGGAATTCTTCTGCAGCGACACGGATGATGTCGTGGATGATGAAGGCAGCATCACACAGCCGCTGGTGGATAAGGATATCCTCGTGACCTATGTGCTGAAGGACAAGGTTTCCGGAGAAGAAAAGCAGGTGATGAACCTGGAAGTGAACATTCCTGGCCAGTATCATCCTGAGGCTTCTGACAATCCGGCGCCGGTCACCCTGCCCAGCCTGCAGGAATGGAAAGGTGCTTCCGGCAAGTTCACGCTCAGTGAAGAGAGCCGGATCTGTGTAGAAGATGACACGCTGATGCAGGCGGCGCTGATCACGCAGGCGGACATCAGCGATCTGTTCGGCATGGAGATCGAAGTGACGAAGGACGCCGCTCGTGCGGGCGACATCGTCCTGACCACAGAAGGCGCAGATCCTGCCATCAGCGAACAAGGATATATCCTGGACATCCAGGATCAGGTGACGGTCCGTGCTTCCGCTTACCAGGGCGTGTTTTTCGGCACGCGCAGCGTGCTGCAGGCACTGCTTTACAGCGGAGATGAGACCATCGCGAAAGGCGTAGCAAGAGACTATCCGAAATACGGGATCAGAAAGTTCACCCTGGATGTCGCCAGAAAGTATATGCCGATGTCTTATCTGAAGGATCTCGTCCGCTATGCGTCATGGTATAAGATGAGCGACATTCAGATCCATCTGAATGACACATCTTACAATGATCATTCCCGTTTCCGCCTCGAGTCGGATATCGAAGGACTGACTGCGGAAGACGGCTATTATACGAAGGATGAGTACAGAGATTTCCAGTATTACGCGCAGGATTACGGGATCCGCATCATCTCTGAGTTCGATACGCCTGCGCACTCTCAGGTGTTCATCGACAATGTCGATCCCTCTCTTGGATTTGACAAGACGCATCTCGATATCCGCCTTGATTCAGAGAACAAAGACAAGGTCTATCAGTTCATCGCTGACCTGTATGATGAATATCTGGGCGGAGATGATCCGGTATTCGTCACGGATATGTTCAATGTCGGATTAGACGAATACAACTCTAATTATAAGGAAGACATGACGCAGTATACCAAGTATGTCATGGAATTGGTCCATGACCGCTATGGCAAGACGCCGATGGCATGGGCGAGCATGGGGTGCCTGGACAGCACGCAGACGACCTTGCCGGACTATCCGGTGATGGATGCCTGGGCCAATTATGCCATCAACCTGAAGAGCCTGTTCGCGCAGGGCTATCAGCTGGTGAATGCGACCAACAAATATGGATATGTCGTTCCTGGCGGAAATAACGGTTATCCGGATTTCCCGAAGGAAGAAGAGATCTATTACAACATGAGCGCCGGCAAGTTCATCGATAAAAACAATGCCGGTGTCACGGTGGCGGAAGGACATCCGCAGATCGCTGGCGGATCGGCCACATTATGGAATGACCGCGGGATCTTCAACGGCATTTCCGTCTATGATGTATTTGCCCGCACGAAGAGCATCATCCCGCTGTATGCGCAGGCTTACTGGTATGGACAGGATGAGGATCTGTCTTATGAGGAATTCAAAGCTGAACAGGAGATCCTCGGAGACGGACCGCAGGTGGAATCTTCTCACCGCATCGAGTCTGCGGATTCGGTGATCTGCTCCTTCGACATGAATGAAGCGAAGAATGAAGAAGGAGACAGCTTCGAGATCAGCGATCATTCCGGCAACGGTTATGATGCCCGCGTGGTTCAGGGAGAACTGAGCAGCGGCACGCAGGATCGTCAGCTCGTCCTGGAAAACGACAGCTACATCGAGATGCGTCATCGCTCGCTGGGCTGGCCATACACCGTGGCATTTGAACTGAAGATCAATGAGAGCAGCGACGATGAGATCGTGCTGTTTGAGGAACAGATGCCGCGCGAAGAATGCAATGAGACGATCACGACCGGATATGAGACAAGAAAGATCTACATGAAGAGGACGGACGGCGGATATCAGCTGATGTTCGACCGGGACAATTACCATTTCGAAAGCGACTATGTGTTTGAGACCGGAAAGGTCTACAAGATCGCCTTTGAAAGCAATCAGAAGACCTCGGAAGTCTTTGTGGATGGCCGTCACGAGATCACCTTCTCCGGACCGGTGCTGACCAATTCCGGAAACAAGTGGTACGACTCCGGAAGCATCTATCTCCCATTGCAGAAAGCCGGTCAGGGCCTGAATGGAACCATCGATGATCTGATGGTATTTGACCGCGAACTGGATGAAGAAGAGATCGGTGAGATCCAGGATATCGAGATCGAGCGTTCGGTCACGCTGAACAAGCCGGTCACCGTCAGCAGCCTGGATCCGCTTTCCCAGGGCAAGCAAAACGGAGAAAACGCAGTAGATGGAGACAGCGACACCAGATGGACATCGAATCGGGCAAATGGTTATGATCTCAATGAGTGGATCGTCGTCGATCTGCAGGGAACATATACGCTGAACCGGGTGGAGATCGACTGGGAAGCCGCTGCAGGCGCAGTTTATGAAGTGCAGGTATCGATGGATGGAGAGACTTACACTACGGTCGCTGCGGTAAATGATGGAAAAGCATCAGAGAATCGCGTCATCTCTTTTGAGCCGACAGAAGCAGCATACCTGAAGATCAACTGCACGAAGAAGGTATCGAACCGCTATGGATACTCCATCTGGGAACTGCGCGCATTTAAAGCAGCACAGGTGGATAAAGGCACGCTGGCCGAAGCCATCGATGCGGCAAAGTCCATCGAAGAGGAAGGCCATACGACAGACAGCTGGACCGCGCTGCAGGATGCACTGGCAGCCGCAGAGACGATCATGACCGATGAGGGCGCGACCCAGGAACAGGTCGATCAGGCCGCATCTGCCCTGCAGTCTGCGATGGATGCCCTGCAGGTCAAGGCAAGCGCATCTGCGCTGAATGCCCTGCAGAACATGGTCGGCAAGGCTGAAGCGCTTGAATCTGATGATGAAGCGCTGAATGCAGCGATCAAAGCTGCACAGGCACTGCTTGATGATCCGGACAACGCGTCCGTGACCGCAGTCGTCAGCGCATTGCTCGAGCTGAGCGAAGCGATGCAGGATCTGAACACCGATGAAAGCACAGAGGCCCTGCGCAAAGATGTACAGGCGACGATCGACTTCATCAACGAAAATATCCTGAACGATGTAGAAGGACTCCGTCCGGGCAAGGTAGAGGCGCTGAAAGACGCAGTCAAGGCGGCACAGGATGTCGTCAACGATCCTACGGCGACCGCAGATGCGCTGAAGGCCGTAAATAAGGCGATGACCAAGGCAGCACAGGAGCTGTGGGAGATCGTCTCCAAGGCAGAGCTGAACGCCTTGATCGAAGCCGCAAACGGCTATCTCGATGGGGACTACACGGCAGAAAGCCTGCAGGCACTGCAGACAGCGATCGAAGCGGCACAGGCAGTGTCAGCCAATGATGATGCCACGACGGCAGAAGTCACGGAAGCCATCACGAACCTGAGCGACGCGATCGCTAACCTGGAGAAGATCACGTTAGATACGAGCGCGCTCGAGCACGAGATCGAGCTCGTGAATGAGATGCTTGCGAACATCGGCAACTATGTCCCGAGCAGCGTAGAAGGACTGCAGGAGAAGCTGGATGCAGCGAAGAATACATTGACGAGTGCAACGACGCAGGCAGAGATCGATGAAGCGACGAAGAGCTTACGAGAAGCACGTCTGAACGCGAGAACGAAGGCTGATGTAAGCGCATTGGAAGAGCTGATCGCGTATGTGAACAGCCTTGACCTGCGCGCATATACGGCAGAGAGCGCAGATTCCGTGCTCGTTCTGACAGACCGTGTATTGGCCAAGATGAACGATCCGCAGATCACCCAGGAAGAAGTCGACGCCCTGGCAGAAGAATTGCAGATCGCGATCGATGCTCTGCAGCCGGTGAGCGAGGAAAACGTCACGACGCCGGACGATGGCAAGGCAAAGG
>UQPV01000038.1 GCA_900543035.1 uncultured Solobacterium sp. | reverse complement strand
GCCCTCCATATCAAGGTAGAGCTTTTGCAGCTCTTCTTTGGTTTCCGGCTTAGCCTGCCACAGTCCGCGCTGTTCTGCCTCCAGCAGAATTTCCGTCATGCGCTGCAGCGCCCAGGGGTTCACATCACGCAGCCATTCCTGTACTGCCGGGTCAAAGGTATATTTTTCAGCATATTTTTCGTACATCCAGTCCTCCATAACGGCGCTCGTCGCATCCCATTGGAAGCTGTGCGCAATCATGTTGGCCATATCGGCAGCGCCCTTGTAACCATGCTGCATCATGCCCTTGATAAACTTAGGATTAATCGCCTCGCTGCGGAACAGGCGCTTTGCCTCCTCCTGCACGCTGTGCATCGTCACACGCGTCCTGTCGGTACTATCGCCGCAGTAGGAGCGCGGCGCGCTGCCCTTAATCGAACGCACTGCTGCAATCATGCCACCATGATATGCATTGTAGTCATCACTGCTGAGCATATTTGTTTCGTGGTTATCCTCGTTTTTAATCGTAATATCCAAGCTGCCCATACGCTTGCGGAACTGCTGCGGCAGGAATTTACCCTTGGTTTTGCCGCCATAGGCATGACCGCCCCAACGTACATAAACATCGGCAATATCATCAATGGTTTCCCAGTTCTTGCTTTCCAACAGCGCCGCAACGCCTGCGCCATAGGTTCCCTGCGCATCGCCAAAGACGCGGAAGGCCGCCAGACGCCATGGTGCAGCGTGCTCCATACCCTCCTGCAGCTCCAGCTCCCTGGTATCCTCCTGAATATGCTTGCGTACAAAGTTTAAGTCATCAGGCTCATCCTGCTCCGCTGCCAACAGCACCGCCTTATCCATCACTTGCATTACCGACGGCATAGTATCGCGGAAGAGGCCGCTGATACGCGCCGTAACGTCAATACGCGGACGTTTGAGCTCCATCAGCGGAATGACCTCCAGGCCGTTGATACGCAGGCTGCCGCTCTGGTACTTGGGACGGATGCCCATGAGATAGAGGAATTCAGCAATGCACTGGCCATGACTGCGCATATTCGCGCCGGACCAGAAGACCATACCGATATTTTCCGGATAATGACCTTCCTCCGCAATGAAGCGCTCTACCACCTGGTCGCCCAGTGTCTGGCCGATTTCCCATGCCGCCGGAGTTGGCAGGCAGCGCGGGTCCACACCGTAGAAGTTGCGTCCTGTCGGCAGCAAATCAGCGCCGCCGCTGGAGGGCGCACCACTAGGACCAGGCTCGATATATTCGCCCTCAAAGCCACGCAGCATATTGGTAATTTCCTGCTTCGTTAAAAGCAGATTGGGGTAAAGTGTATCTACAATATAGTTGCATACCACTTCCAGCTTTTCTCTGCTTTCCGCCGGTGCCTGCTGCACCCAGGGCAGCTGCAGAGCGTCGGCAACAGCTTCCTTCACAAAGTCACGCTGCTGCAGGCAGCGAATCAGCTCGCGGCACTGATTGGCGATACGGTCAATCAGCATACCATAGGTGATATTCAGCGGTTCGTATATCAGGCTGCTGTTTTCCAGCAGATAGTAATAATCAAAGCCATACAGCGCAGCAATTGCCTGCGTCAGGCTGGGGATATTGCCGTTATCAAGACGCAGCAGCAGCCACAGATAATCCTCCAGCTGCTGGTCCTCCGGCGGCTGTCCCATAATATGCAGGCCTGTGTGTACCTCCATATTCTTCAAATCCGTAATGTAATTATGCAGATTCATCACGTATTCGTCGAAGGGCTTTTCTTCATCGTAAGTAACCTCATCCTGCAGGTTGGCCTCGGCAACCTTCGCCAGTACAAGCTCCTGCAAGCGCGGCAGATTATCCGGCTGCGTGCTGCTGAAGTGCACGTATTCGTCCATGAGCTTTTCCAGCTCCTCCAGCTCGTCGTACACTCCCGCTTGTGTCTGCGGCGCCGGCAAATGCTCAATCAGGCAGGCAGCGCCACGGCGTTTTGCCTGAATGCCCTCACCGGTAATAGTGATGTTATAAGGATAAATATTCGGCAAATCTCCAGCGCCAAATCCGGGTAGCAGCTGCAATCAAGGCCGGCGTTCTTGCCCGGCAGCCATTCCAGGCTGCCATGCGTACCGATATGCGCAACAGCGTCTGCCTGCCAAACATCGCGTACCCAACGGTAGAAGGCAAGATATTGATGCGTCGGTGCAACGTAAGGATCGTGGTAAATTTTCTCCGGGTCCTCGCCAAAACCACGCGGCGGCTGCACGGTTACGAAAACATTGCCGTTCATCGTTCCCGGTACCAGGATATCGCCGTCATATTCCATGACAGTGCCGGGCGCTTCGCCCCAATCCTTCACCAGCTGCTCCTGCACCTTTTTGTCCATCAGCGCAAAGAATTCTCTATATTCTGCTCCCGTCAGCTTATAGGCAGCATCAACCTGCTTTTCCGTCAGCATACTGCGGTCATTGGTGGCATTAGCCGTCAGCTGTTTGATAAATTCCTTCGTATCCTCAGGAATCCAATCTACCTTATAGCCACGCTCGCGCATAGCCGCCAGCACGCGACGGATGCTTTCGATTGTATCTAAACCGATAGCACTGCCGATATTGGAATTACGTGGCGGATAGTTATGGAAAATAATAGCGATTTTCTTCTCGCTGTTGGCCTTGTGGCGCAGCATCGCCCACTTCTTCGCCTTGGAGGCCATGCGCTTTACACGCTCCATATTAGGCAGATAGCGGACATCGCCGTTTTCCAGAATTTTTTTGTGTGCTATAGGCACGCCGTGAATAATACCATCAAATTCCGGCAGAGAAACGCTGATGGAAACCTCCATGGCGTTCATGCCTTCAAAGCTGTCCTTCCATTCCTCAAAGGGCGCAATTGTCGTATAGGCAGCCAAAACCGGTACGTTAAGCTTTTTCAGATAATCAAGGTTAATCGAACCGCCGGTAGTCATGGAAAATTTCATAACGTTCAGCAGCACGTCAATTGCCGGCACACCGTCCGCATTGCAGAAGAAGCTGTTGAAAACCTGCGTCAGACTGGGCATGCCCATCTCCTCCACCGGCATGCATCCTTCGAAATAGATCTGCCGGTCGATGTCGTGCACCTCGGCGCATTCAGCATGGATCAGCTCATCATAAAAGCGGTCGAACTGCTCCTCATCCAGCGCGCAGTTGATGTAATCCGCATCGCCCTTGTCATAGCGCGACTTCCGGTATGCCTTCGTGAAGTCGATGGAGTCTTTCTCGATGATCGGCGCCGCCGCATCATAGAAATGGAAATAGTCCGCATGCAGGAAGGCGCGGATGTCCTCGGCCAGCGCGTCCGCGGTCAGCGGTCCGCTGGCGATGATCACCGGTCCCTGCGGGATCGCCTTCACTTCCTCATGGACGATCTCCACGAGGGGATGCGCGCGCAGCGTCTTCGTGATCCAGGCAGAAAAGCCCTCGCGGTCCACGGCCAGCGCACTGCCGGCCGGCACCCGGTGCAGATCTGCGCTCTTCATGATCAGGGAATCCAGCATGCGCATCTCTTCCTTGAGCACGCCCACCGCATTGTCCAGGGCATCGCTGCGCAGCGAATTTGAGCAGACCAGCTCGGCAAAGTCCGCGCTGTGATGCGCCGGGGAATGCTGCGCCGGCTTCATCTCGATGAGCCTGACCGGGATGCCGCGGCTGACGAGCTGCCAGGCGGCCTCACACCCAGCCAGCCCGGCGCCGACGATCGTGACCTGTCTCATGCCTCATCCCCGCTTTCCGTCTTCTTCGCCTTGCTCTGCTTTGCCGCCTTAGGCTCTTTCTTGATGTAGCGGCATTTCGGATAATTGCTGCAGCCGACAAAGGTCGTGCCATAGCGCGATTTGCGCCGCACCAGCTCATGGCCGCACTCCGGGCACATCTCGCCGGTCGGCTCCGGCTTCGCCTTTTCCTTCAGGCTCTTGATCGTCTTGCACTGCGGATAGTTGCTGCAGGCGAGGAAGCTGCCATAGCGTCCTTTCTTCATCACCATGCGCGCGCCGCAGTTAGGACAGACCTCGTCGCTTTCCTGCGGTTCTTCCTCGCTCTTCGTATAACGGCACTTGGGGAAGTTGATGCAGGAGACGAACTTGCCATAACGGCCGTTGCGGTAGACGAGCTCGCTGCCGCATTCCGGACACAGCTCGCCGGTGCGCTCCAGCTCCCGCTTCTCCATATGATCATACGCATTCTGCACCAGCGGGTCGAACTTGTCCCAGAACTGCTGCAGCTCTTCGATGTTGTTGCGCTTTCCGCCGGCGATCTCATCCAGATGCGCCTCCATGTCGGCCGTATAGGAGACATTGATGACGCTGCTGAAGTATTCCTGCAGCTTCTGATCGGTCAGCTCGCCCTGCTCGCTCGGCACGAACACCTTGGTGCGGCTCGTCTCGCTGCTCTTCTCCAGCGACGCATAGCCGCGGGCCTGCAGCGTATCGATGATCATGGCATACGTGCTCGGACGGCCGATGCCCTTTTCCTCCAGCTCCTTGATCAGGCGCGCCTCGCTGTAACGAAGCGGTGGCTCGGTGAAATGCTGCTTGCCCTCCAGCTTGACCTTCTCCAGCGTCTCATCGTTTTCCAAAGGCGGGAGCACATCGTCCTTGACCTGCTCATATTTGCCATAGACCTTCAGGTAACCGTCGAAGGTCAGCGTCGAGCCACTCGCCGTGAACTGACAGCCGCAGCTGTCGATCTGCACGCTCACAGCGTCGCTCTTCGCCGCCGCCATGAGCGATGCCATCGTGCGGCAGTAGATCAGATGATACAGCTTATACTGATCATTGGTCAGATACTGCTTCACGCTTTCCGGCGTGTTCATCACATTGGTCATGCGGATGGCCTCATGCGCATCCTGCGCGTTTTCGTCATTCTTCTGACGGGCACGTCCGCGGTACGCTTTTCCATAGATGGTCTCGATATAGTGAAACGCATCATTGAGGAACACCGGGGAAAGACGGGTGGAATCGCTTCGCATATAGGTGATGAGACCTTCGCTGCGTCCGCCCAGGTCGATGCCTTCATACAGCTTCTGCGCGATCTGCATCGTCTTTTTGGCGCCGAAGCCCAGCTTGGTGCTGGCTTCCTGCTGCAGCGTGGAAGTGATGAACGGCATCTTCGGCTCTTTCTTCTTCACCTTCCGCTCGATGCTCTGCACGATGAAGGGACCCTGCGCGCAGCGTTCGATGATCGCGTCGGTCTCTTCCTTGTTCTTCAGCTTGGCCTTCTTGCCATCCACTCTCTGCAGCCCGGCCGTAAAGCTGCTCTTCCCCTTATGGCAGAGCGCATCCAGCGTCCAGTATTCTTCTTTCTTGAACTTGCGGATCTCATTTTCCCGCTCCACGATCAGCCGCAGCGCGACAGACTGCACTCTTCCGGCCGACTTGGACTGGATCTTGTTCTGCAGCAGCTTGGAAAGACGGAAGCCGATGATCCGATCCAGCATCCTTCTGGTCTCCTGCGACTTCACCAGATCCTGATCGATCTTCTGCGGATGCTTCATCGCCTCCAGGATCGCCTGCTTGGTGATCTCATGAAACACGATGCGGTTATCTTCGTTCATATCGAGCCCCAGCACGGTCGCCAGATGCCATGCGATGGCCTCTCCTTCCCGGTCAGGGTCGCTCGCCAGATAGACGTGATCGCTCTTCTTGGCCAGCTTCTGGAGATCCTTGACGACCTCTTTTTTATCAGCGCTGATCTTGTAATTGGGAATAAAGCCGTTTTCGACATCGATGCCCAGACCGCCCTTGCCGGTGGTCGCAAGGTCACGGATATGTCCCTTGCTGGAGACGACATGATAGTCGCCGCCAAGGTATTTCTCGATCGTCTTCGATTTTGAAGGTGACTCCACGATCACTAGATTCTTCATTCTGTCTGCCTCCGTTCCTAAAATTCATTGCTTCTTATTATTTGCGCTTTTTCACCGTTTGTCAATCTTTTTAAATTTCTTTCACGTCATCTTCGTCCAGCACGATGGCAGCGCCCTGCTGGATGAGCAGGGCATTGCCCGTATAGATCCGCTCGAGAAAAGAACGGGACAGGCAATAGACCGGACGGGACAGCTCCAGCGCTTCGCTGACCGTATGCATCGTGCCGCTGCGCGGCACAGCCTCGATGACGACGAGCGCGCTTCCCGCTGCGGCGATCAGCCGATTGCGCCAGGGAAAATGCGCGGCCAGCGGCGGGGTCTGCGGCGGATATTCGCTCACGATGAGGTGATCGCGCGCCATGCGCGCATACAGCGCGGCATTCTCTTTGGGATAGACGACATCGATGCCGCAGCCGATCACGCCGATGGTCCCCCGCTCGAGCGCACAGCGATGTGCGCAGGCATCGATCCCTTTCGCGAGCCCGGAGACGATGACATGACGTCTGGACAAGATCTCCACGGTGCGCGCACAGGCACGGATCCCTTCGCCGCTGGCCCGTCTGGAACCGACGACCGCAACACAGGAACGCGCCAGCAAGGACAGATCGCCGCGATAAAACACGATCCACGGCGGAAAGCGCAGGGCGGCGAACGCCTCAGGATACCCAGGCTCGCCCAGCGTCACAAAATCATATGCGCAGGCACACGGCGACCATTCCTCATCGCGGCTGATCGCTTTGGCGATCTTGTTCCATTCCCCATGGTAGCGCAGCGCATAACACAAGATCCGTTCTCTCATCTGATCCCTCCTCTTCCCCCATACGGAAAAAGATGCGAAGGCACTAAAAAACCGGGACTTGCCCGGTCATGATTCAGGGTCGCGCAGAAATTCCTTGGCCGCGCTGAGCATGCTCGCCACATCCTGCAGCTGGCTGGGCACGATGATCTTGGTCGCCTTGCCATCCGCCATCTGGCCGTAAGTCTCCAGGCTCTTCAGCGTCAGGAACGCCCGGTTCGGATCCGCATTCTTGATCATCTCGATGCCGCGGGCCTGCGCTTCATACAGACGCTCTGTCGCCTGCGCTTTTCCTTCCGCCTCGGCGATCATGGCTTCCTTCTTGGCGTTGGCGCGCAGCACCATCGCCTCCTTATCGCCCTCAGCGCTCAGGATCGCGCTGCGTTTCTCTCCTTCTGCGCGCAGGATGGCCTCACGGCGCTCACGCTCTGCGCGCATCTGCTTCTCCATCGCCTCCTGGATATCGCGCGGAGGCAGGATGTTCTTCACCTCGACGCGGTTGACCTTGATGCCCCAGGGGTCGGTGGCCTCATCCAGGATGGCGCGCATCTTCGTATTGATCACATCGCGGCTGGTCAGCGTCTGATCCAGCTCAAGCTCGCCGATGATATTGCGCAGCGTGGTCGCGGTCAGGTTCTCGATGGCCGTCACCGGACCGACGACCCCATAGGTATACAGCTTGGGATCCGTGATCTGAAAGTAAACGACCGTGTCGATCTGCATCGTGACGTTATCCTTGGTGATGACCGGCTGAGGCGCGAAGTCCTTGACGATCTCTTTGAGCGTCACGCGGTTGGCCACCCGGTCGATAAAGGGCAGAAGCACATGGATCCCGGTCCCCCACGTGGAATGATAGGCGCCTAAGCGTTCGATGACATACGCATTGGCCTGCGGCACGATGCGCACGATATAGACCAGCACCGCAATAAGCACCGCGATGAGGATGAGCGTAAAGATGATGGGAAAGATCGAATCCAGCATACTATTCTCCTTTCGGCCCGTTCACGGGCACAACGATGAGCTTGACGCCTTCGATCGCCTTCACGCGGACAGCCGTGCCGGGCTCGATGTCCCGCCCATCCTGCGCGATGGCGCTCCAGACGTTACCTTCTATGCGCACGCTGCCCCATTCTCGGGCGCTGATGCGTTTTTCGACGACGGCCATGGCGCCGATCAGCCGGTCGGCATTGGTCGCGACCACATTGCCGCGCAGCGAGCGGGCGGCGAGCGGACGGATGACGCAAAGCGCAATCAATGAGACCAGCGCGAATGCGGCAAGCTGTCCCCACAGCGGGACGGCGGCCAGCGCCAGCAGCAGCGAGACGAGCGCGCCCAAGGCAAACCAGATGCTGATGAGCGCGCTCGGCGTGGCCAGCTCGATGATGAGCGCCGCGGCGAACACGACGGTCCATACCCAGATCATGACGCATCCCCTCCTTCATCCGTGATCCGTGCGATCAGCATATCTTCCTCCTCGTCATAATAGGCAGGACATCTGACATGGCCAAAGGGACGGCCGAATGCCTCGCTGAGCTGCCGGATGACGCTCTTGCTGGTGACGCGCGCATAGCCTTTGCCGATGCTGATGCGGTAAAGGGCGTCCGCAGGGATCGTGCCCTGCTCCTGCACCCGCCGCGAGATCGGCCGAAGCGCCACCCTGCCGTTTTCCTTGTCGATGCCCACCATCACATAACGGACATGCTGAAAGTGTGCCGCGGCGCTGCTGCTGAGCGTCAATGCACCGCTGCTGATGGTCAGCGTCATGCCTGACCCTGACGAACGTACCCATGTAAACATCAGCTCACCTCTCGTTCTGATTTCAATATACACAATTCTGATAAAGTTTGCAATATCTTTGCATTCTTCTTCTCATTCTTTCAGTGCAAAAAAAAAGCCACATCGGCTAATCGTCAAACGACAGCTCCAGATGCGGCATGAGCGCCTCGCGCACCGGCCCATAGCTGCGGCGGTGGATCGGCAAGACGCCGTATTCGTGCAGCGCCTGCAGATGCGCCTTGGTCGGATAGCCCTTGTGACGGGCAAACCCATATTGCGGATATCGTTCATCGTACTGCTTCATGATGCGGTCCCGCGTCACTTTGGCCAGGATGCTGGCCGCAGCGATGCTCACGCTCTTCATGTCGCCCTTGACCAGCGGTTCAACGGGAAGGGTGCAGGCCGGCAGCGGCATGGCATCGCTCAGCACACCGTCCTTGTGCGCGAAACGATCGACGATCTGCTGCATCGCTTCCTGGGTCGCCCGATAGATGTTCTTTTCGTCGATGATCTGCGGCTCCACGATCACGATATGAGTCTCTATGGCCTGCGCCAGGATCTCATCATACAGACGCTCGCGCGTTTTCTCGCTCAGCTTCTTGGAATCATAGATCTCCTCATGGGCATAATGCGGGGGAAAGCATACGCCGGCCACGACCAGCGGTCCGGCGATCGGCCCTCTGCCGGCCTCATCCAGGCCGATGACATATCGCTTTCCTTCATCCCACCATACGCTCTCATGCGTATGCTCAATCTTCATCCGGACGCTCCCAGCTCACGGCGCCGATCTTGCCGTCGCGGATCTCCCGTAGGAAAGCGGTGATGAGCCGCTTCTCATCGACCTCACCGTTCATCAGGTAGCCGCGCTTGCGGCCGATGGCCAGCAATGTGTCATACGGCTGCGCGCACAGCTCGATCGCAAAGCGCTCCCGCAGCAGCTGGGGCTGATGCGTCTGCAGATAGCCCATGGCCCAGAAGGCGACCTCCTCCAACGGCAGGATCTCATCGCGGATGGCGCCGGTCACCGCCAGCCGCAGCGCGACCTGTTCATCTTCGAATTTCGGCCACAGCACGCCCGGGGTATCCAGCAGCTCCAGGCTCTTGCCTACCTTGACCCACTGCAGCGCCTTCGTCACGCCCGGACGATCGCCTGTCACGGCTGCGCGGCGGTGCGCCAGGCTGTTGATCAGCGTCGACTTGCCTACATTGGGCACGCCGGCCACCATGGCGCGGATCGCACGCGGGCGCATCCCTCTGCGCTTCATGCGTTCGATCTTCGCCTGCATGAGCTCCTGGGATGCGGCAGTGATCTTCTTTTCCAGCTTCTCATGCAGCAGGTCCACCGCCAGCACCCTGACTTCTTCCTTCTCCAGCGCGCTCACCCACTGCGCCGTCACCTCAGCCTCTGCCTTATCTTTCTTGCTGAGCAGGATCAGCCGCGGCTTATGCGCCGTCAGCTCATCGATCAGCGGATTCTTGCTGGCATCCGGGATACGCGCATCCCGCAGCTCGATGACCATATCCACCATCTTCAGGTGCTCTTCCATCTGCCGTTTCGCCTTGGTCATGTGACCGGGAAACCACTGGATGTTCAATCTGCTTTTCTGTTCTTCCATCAGTCGATCCACCTCATTTCATTCAGCGGCCATACGATCAGCAGGCCGTTTGCTACGATATCCTCCCGCTGGAACGGGCCGACTTGCAAATTGCGGCTGTCCAGGGAAAAAGGCCGGTTGTCGCCCGCCAGAAGATATTCGTCAGCGCCCATCGTGCGCTCCTCCATGTCCGCAGTGAAGGCATCGCGCTGCAGCGTCGTCCTGACCTCTTCCATATACCCTTCGTCGAGGAAAGGCTCTGCCACCGGCTCGCCATCGATCAGCAGGACATCGTCCCGCCAGGAGACCCGTTCTCCGGGAAGAGCGATCACGCGCTTGACCCACAGCTCATCCTCCTGCCGGACCACGACGACATCAAAGCGCTGCGGATCGCTGATCATTCCGCCGAGCACATTGATGAACACGCGTTCCCCGTCGTGAAGCACAGGCGCCATGGAATCTCCCGCCACCTGCATCGGCCGTAAGACAAAGCTCATGAACAGGCTCACCAGCAGGACGGCCAGCGCCAGCGTGCGCAGAAATTCCAGCACGCTGATCAGTGTTTTCCGCTCTTTCAACCGCTTCTCCCCCTTTGCGCTTATTGATTCTTATAGCCGATCTGATCCAGCGGCATCAGGACGAGGACGCCCTTGCCGACGATCTGCGAGCGGCTGAACGGGCCGACCACGCGGGAATCCGCCGAGACGACGCGGTTGTCTCCCATCACGAAGTATTCATCGCTGCCCAGCTCGATCGCCTCAAAGTCACTGGTGAAATATCCCTGATTATTTTCGATGTCATGCACATAATCGCTGTCCAGATATGGTTCATCCAGCGCCTCTCCGTTGATGTAGACGACATTGTCCCGGCATTCGATCGTCTCATTGGGCAGGCCGATGACCCGCTTGACCCAGTATTCATCGCCCTCTTCCACGATCACGATGTCGCCGCGGTTCACGCCCTCGAGCGAAAGCCCCAGCAGGTTGGTGAATCCGAACTCCCCATCCTGCAGCGTCGGATACATGCTGCTGCCTTCGACGAACACAGGACGGGCGATGAAGGTCTTGATGCCGAAAGCGGCGATAAAGCACACGAGCAGGATCTTGACGAAATCAAGCAGTTCCAGCCCGAATCTTCTCTGTTTCTCATTTGTCTGTTTTTCTTCCTGTAGTTCCATATTCTTCATCCTCACAATGCTCATTTATTATAGCGCAATTTCCGCGCTGTGCTACATCAAAAAAAGAAAAGGGGCAAAGTGATAGAGCCCCTTCTCTCTCTTAGCGGATTTCCTTGATACGCGCTGCCTTTCCGGAACGGTTGCGCAGGTAAGTCAGCTTGTTTCTTCTTACCTTACCCTTACGGATGACTTCGATCTTGTCGATGATCGGAGAATGCAGCGGGAACGTTCTCTCTACGCCGATCTGATTGGAGATCTTGCGCACGGTGAACGTCTCAGCGATGCCGCCGCCCTTCTTTGCGACAACGACACCTTCGAATACCTGGATACGGGACTTGTCGCCCTCCTTGATCTTGACGTGTACACGGACAGTGCTTCCTGATTTGAAGAAAGGCACGTTCGGGTTGAGCTGTGATCTGGTCACTTCGTTGACTAAATTCATGTTCATGTTAATGACGTCTCCTTTTCTATCTCTTCGTTGGGTTCATTCATCATGATGATCAGCGGAACCTCGGCCACTCAGGCCACAAAATAATAACACATATTTTTACTCACCGCAAATGTTTTTTGATCGTTCAAGGCATAATTCGTCGATCAGGCTCAGCTCCTCCTCGCTGAATGCCCGCTCTTCCAGCAGATCGGGCCTGCGCTGCAGCGTGCGCTCCAGCGACTGCTTCAGCCGCCAGCGGCGGATATTGGCATGATGTCCGCTGAGCAGCACGTCCGGGACGCCCATCCCCTCAAACTGGGCCGGCTTGGTGTACTGCGGATGCTCCAGCAGACCGTCGGAAAACGAATCATCCGCGTGGGACTGTTCCAGGATGACGCCATCCTGCAGGCGGATGACCGCGTCGCAGACGACCATCGCGGCAGGCTCTCCGCCGGTCAGCACATAATCGCCGATGCTGATCTCTTCATCCGCAAAGGAGCGGATGCGCTCATCAAAGCCTTCATAGTGCCCGCACAAGAAGATCAGATGCTCCTTGGCAGACAGCCTGCGCGCCTGCTGCTGATCAAAGGTCCTCCCCTGCGGAGTCATCATGACCACATGGGAATTCGGCTGTCTGATCGCGCGCAGCGCATCAGCGATGGGCTGGGGCGAAAGCACCATCCCCTGTCCCCCGCCATAAGGCGTATCATCCACATGGCGGTGACGGTCCAGGGTGAACGTGCGAAAGTCCACGGTCTCGAATTCCACCCTTCCCGACTCGATGGCCCGCTTGATGATGCTGGTGCTGGTGAAGGACGCGAAGAACTCCGGAAATATGGTGATCACCGTGATCTTCATAGCAATCCTTCCATCGCTTCGATCTCGATGCGCTTTTCTTCCACGTCCACAGCGGTGACCACGGCCTTTACATACGGGATCAGCACGCTGTCTGATTCGCGCTGCACGCGCAGCACGGCATTGGCGCCGGTCTCGATCACATCGACGACACGGCCGACATACACCGCATCCCGCGTATATACCTCGCAATCCATCAGCTGCGAATAGTAGACTTCATCCTCATCGAGCGCATGCAGATCAGCCTTGTCGACAAACACATCGCACCCTTTATAGATCTCCACCGCATTGATGTCGTTCAATCCTTCCAGCACGACATAGACCATGCCGCGGTCAGCGCGCATGCGCTCTACCTTGGCATGCACATGCACGCTGTCCTTGCGGATCAGGATGGAAGCGCCCTTTCCGAAGCGCTCCTCGATGAAATGGGTGGAGGGGATGATCTTCAGTTCCCCCTTCAGCCCATGCGTGTTCACGATCTTTCCGATCTTTACCGTTTCCACGTCAGTGCCTCCCTTCCTCTTTCCAAAAAAAGGATGCGGCCTGCATCCTTTTTAATATGCTTCAAACTTGATCGTCACATGGCGGCGCTCATTGCGGGCAGCGACCGACATCATCTGCCGGATCGAGCCTGCCATGATCCCCCGGCGTCCGATCAGACGGGCAACATCATCGTTGTCGGCATACACATACAGCAGGATCTCGTTCTCGTCGAGACTCTCCATCTGCTTCACGGAAACCGTGTTCTTGTCGTCAACGATCGGTCTGATCAGATCAAGCAGCACTTTCTCGTAATCCATCTTACTTGGCGTTCTTTTCTTCGTGCAGACGCTTCAGTACGCCTTCTTTTGACAGAATGCTGCGAACTGTGTCAGAAGGCTGCGCGCCGTTCTTCAGCCATTTGATGGCCAGCTCTGCGTCCAGCGTGATCGCGGACGGATGTCTGGTCGGATCATACGTACCGATCGCCTCGATGAAACGTCCATCCCGCGGGAAGTGGCTGTCAGCTGCCACGATACGATAGAAAGGTGCGCCTTTCTTACCCATTCTCTTCAGTCTCAGTTTTACCATTTCAAATTCCTCCTGCAATTCATACCCTGACATTATAGCAGAGAAAACCGAGGTGTCAAGTATTTTTACTTAACACTTGTTTCTTTGTTTTGCCTGTTGCATTATCGATGATCGATGTTATAATGAAGGTACAAAGAATATCGATATTCGATAAAGGAGGGAGGACATGGCCAGAAAAAAGCTCGGGACGCTGAGCGAACAGATGTATTATGTGCTCCTGGTGCTGCGGAAGGAACGCTGCGGAGCAGAGATCGCCGAAGCGGTGGATACGCTCACTGCGCACCGCGTCGTCCTTGGGCCCGGCACGCTTTATGCGCTGCTCGCCCAGTTTGAAGAAGAGGGGATCATCGTAGAAACCAGACGCGAAGGGAGGAAACGCAGCTATCGCATCAGCGAGGCAGGCATCCAGCTGCTGCTGGATGAATACCGCAGGCTGCTGCAAATGATCGCCGATACAGAGAAAGCTGCGACAGAAGATGAAATGGAAACTGGAGATCGCCAACGTCAGAGCGAATGAACGGCTGCTGCTGAAGGAACACCTGGATCAGATGTCTGAGCGAGGATGGGACCTGAAGCGGATCGGAAGCTTCTACCTGCTGTATGAGAGCGCGATGGACCCTTGCAGCTGGCATATCGGCTTCAACGATGATGCAGCGATGCTCAATGCGCCCCGCTATATCGGTATCTCGGCGCAAAAGCAGATCGACCTGTATGAAGAGATGGGATATACGTTTGTGACTGCTTTCCGCTGCCTCATGATCTATCGCAGCGAAAAGGGCGCTGCAGAAGTCTTCAGCGATGCGCAGACCGAGGCCGCAGCCATGGAAAAGGCGCTGCGGGAGGAACGCTTCTTTCGTGTCTATGCCCCATGCGCGCTCCTCCTTCTGCTTCTCCTCATCCCGCTTTGCCAGCCTGCTCCCCGCCTCATGCTGCTGAGCGACACCTTTGCGCTGGGCGCATACCTCTTCGCCTTGCTGAGCGGGCTCGTCCTGGCTGCGTTCTTCTTTCAGCGAAAGAAGCGCGCTTCCTCATGGCGCTCGATCCGCCTTCGCCCCTGGGGATGGCTCATCGTGCTGATGGGACTGATCACAGCCATGCTGTGCTGCGTCTGGGCATTTACCGGCAGCGCGTCCATCATCTCCGCACTGATCGTCGAAGGCGCGGTCCTGACCTTGCTGAGCATCTTGTTCGCGCAGATCAGCAGCATGGCCCCTTCGCGGACATGGGGATATGCGGCCGCGCTCGCCATCGTGCTCCTCATCCCCTTGAGCGCCCTGCTCTGCACAGCGGTCGCGCCTTTGGATACGCAGGCCAGCCCCGCCATCGTGCAGGGCATGGCGTTCGATGACATCCAAGACAGGCAAAGCGCGCTGCTGCATCATGTCCGCGGCGGATCCGATGAACTGTCTTTCGACTATATCGCGCTCAAAGAGCCTTTCCTGCTGCCGGCAGCGCAGAGCTATCTGCTGGAGCGCTATCCGATGCGCTATGAGCGGCGCATGCAGGAAACGGACATCTATCTGCCCGACACCACGATCCCGGATGCCATCTCGGCCGCAAACGGCGGAACGCTGCGCCTGGGCCGCGCAGTGCTCCTCATCCAGGAGGACCGTGCCCTCTATGTGCATGATCAGCGCGGTAAACAGGGATACACGGAATCAGAGCTGCTCGCGCTCATTCATGAGATGGCGCGTTAGCAAACGAAAAGACGGCCGCCGCTGCCGTCTTTTTTTCATGATCGTCTTATCTCTTCTTGCGTTTCTTCTTCGCCTTCTTGGATCCGGCATGCTTGCTGGCGCCGGGCATTCCTCCGCCCATGCCGCTCAGGCCTTTGAGCGCAGCCATGTTGGGCATCCGGCCGCCGCCCATGCCGCCCATCATCTTCATCATCTGCTGCATCTTCTCAAACTGCGTGAGCATGCGGTTGACATCCGCCACGCTGGTTCCGCTGCCCTTGGCGATGCGGTTCTTGCGCGATGCCTTCAGACACTTGGGATTCTCACGCTCATACGGCGTCATGCTCTGGATGATCGCCTCGCTCTTGCGGATGGTGCCCTCTGCGCGCACATCGTCGATCTGGCCGGCCATCTTGTTGAGGCCCGGGATCATCTTCATCATGCCCCCCAGCGAACCCATCTTCTTGATCTGCTGATACTGCACGAGCATGTCATCCAGGGTGAAGGTTCCCTGCATCAGGCGGTCCGCGGTCTTCTTGGACGCCTCCATGTCCATCTTGTCCTGCGCCTGCTCGATCAGCGTCAGCACATCGCCCATGCCCAGGATGCGGTCTGCCATCCGGCTGGGGTGGAACACATCGAGATCGTCGATCTTCTCACCCAGACCGACGAACATGACCGGGACATTGGTGATCGCGCGCACGGACAAAATGCCGCCGCCGCGGGAGTCGCCGTCGAGCTTGGTCAGCACGAGCCCGCTGACATCGAGCTGATCATGGAAGCTCTGCGCCACATTCACGATATCCTGACCGGTCATCGCATCCACGGTCAGCAGGATCTCATCCGGATGCAGGAACGCCTTGATGTCGCCGAGCTCCTGCATCAGTTCTTCATCGATATGCAGACGGCCCGCGGTATCGAAGAGGACGGTGTCATAGCCCTGTTCCTTCGCATACGACATTGCGCGCTTGGCTGTTTCCAAGGCGCCGGTCTCCACGCCCAGCGTGAACACTTCCACGCCGATGCTCTTACCCAGCGTCTGCAGCTGTTCGATCGCGGCCGGACGAATGACGTCGCAGGCAACCAGCAGCGGCCGGCGTCCCTGCTTCTTCTTCATCAGGTTGGCGATCTTCGCGCTGGCCGTCGTCTTACCAGTACCCTGCAGACCGACCATCATCACCGTCGTGATGCCGTTCTTCTGATAATGGATCTCTGTCTCTTCCGTTCCCAGCAGATCGGTGATCTCATCATGGACGATCTTGACGACCATCTGGCTGGGGTTGAGTGATTTCATGACCGTCTCGCCCAGCGCCTGTTCCTTGACCCGGGCGATGAAGTCCTTGACCACCTTATAGTTGACGTCTGCTTCCAGCAATGACATCCGCACTTCCTTCAGCATGTCGTTCATGTTTTTCTCTGTCAGCTTTCCCTGACCGGTCAGGTTCTTGAACGCCTGACTCATCCGTTCGGTTAAGGATTCAAAAGCCATCTGATACACCTCATTTCACACCGTTCCAGTATAACACAGTTCTGTTTATCCGGCTATTGTTTTTGATACAGCGCAAGCCGAAAACTGATGCGCGTATCCAGCTCTTCCAGCGCACGCAGCCGTTTCGCTCCCGCTTTGGGCGAACGATAGAAATACGGGGTCATCTGAAAGAGGGCATGGATCATCTGCTGCCCCTGCACGATGATCCGATCGCGGATCACCTGCTCGCTGCGCAGCGTGAGCCCCGCATACGCCTGGGGCGCTTCGCGGTTTTCATAGACCTGATCATACAGCACCTGCTTCATCTCCAGCAGATGATCGTGCGCAGGCTCCACTTTGAGCACATATCCGCCCGGCTTGAGCACCCGCAAGAACTCATCTGCGCCAAAGGGCGCAAAGATGCTCATCACCATGTCGGCACATGCTTCATCTAATGGCAGATCATAGATGCTGGCCGCAAAGGCATGGATGGCCGGATGGCGCCGCGCACATTTCATCAGCGCGTATTTGCTCATGTCGAACGCATAGACGTCCTTCCCCTCTTCTGCGGCCGCCTGGGTGTAATACCCTTCCCCGCAGCCGCAGTCCGCGATGACCTGCACCGGCAGAGAACGGATGATCTCACACAGCGCGTCGCGCAGGCAGCGGTAATGGCCCTGTTCGAGAAAGGCGGTGCGGGCGCTCACCATCTCCTTATTGTCTCCGGTCTCCCTGCGCGCGTTGACGAGCAGATTGACATAGCCCTGTCTGGCCACATCGAAGATGTGCCCATTTCGGCAGCGGAATGACTTTCCTTCTCTTTTCAGCTCAGCATGGCAGTTGGGACAGCGCAGCATAAACATCTTCCTCTCTTTCCTCTTCGACCATTGTAGCGTAAAACATGCCCGCTGTCCATGCGGACGGCGGGCATGCGTCTTCCTCAGCATGCGGAAGCCCGTTTGATCAGCCGCACGCTGAGCGCGATGTCTGTCCCAAGCAGGATGATCGTCAGCGCGATGGCCACAGGCAGAGCTGTCCATCCCAAAAACAGCGCAGCGCCCAGCGCCAGGCAAAACAAGATGAACACTGCGCGCAGCAGGATGCCCTTCCCCCATGTGCTTTCGCGCTGGATCGATACCGCAAGGAAGTACAGCACGCTGCACAGATACGTGAAGCAGCCGAGCGCCGCGATGCTCACCAGATGCGCAACCGGTTCGCGAAAGCACAGCAGCGCGATAGACTGCACGAGGGTCTGCGCTCCCGCAAGCAGCCCTTTTGTCATCAGCAGCGCCGAAACGATCTGACGCCGGGAAAAGGGAAGCAGGAACATCGTGCGGCAAGGCGGGCCATACAGCATCGTCTCCATTTCCGCCAGGACCACGATCACTTCCATCGATGCGGCCAGCCAGACGAAGAAGCCGGCATGATCGGGCAATGTCGCTCTCTCCATGACATATCCGATCAAGATCATCGCCCACAGAATGAGAATGCAGATCAGCGTTCCCTGCATGCTGCGCAGATGGAAGCCAACGATCTTCTTCATGCGATCACCTCCTGATCATCTTGTACAGTGCGATCAGCACATAGACGCAGCCAGGCACCAGGATGAACACCGTGAGGAGCATGCTGGCGCGAAGATCGGCCATGATCATCCGTATGCCCGCGATGGCCGAGATCGCGATATCGAGGATATAGATATGAAGCGTCTTAGTGATGTGCAGATAGCCGTTCATCATCCAGCCCAGCTGAGGAACGATGAAGACCGCCGTGATCAATGCGCAGCGGATCAGTGTTTCCTCTTCGATCTGCAGCGGCGGACATAAGCGAAACGCGCAGAGCATCAAGGCGACCCACAAGGCCTGCAGCAGGATCAGCCCGCTTTGAAAGCAGATATGCCAGCGCACATCGACCGGCATGAAGGGCTCCATGCGGTGATGCGCTTCCACATACAGCGCCCTTCTGAGGAGGGCAGCGGCCATCAGCAGGACAAACACTGCGGACGTGATCAGATACCGCGCTTCCACCGAAACGACGCCGGCCAGCAGCGAGACTGCGGGAATGAGCGCAGCGCTCATCAGCAGCAGGATGAGGAGCGGCTTCTTCAGCAGCATTCCTTCCAATCTGATCATCTTCATGATGCCCTCACCCCCTCTCTTCTGTGATGTAACGCTTCACCAGATCCTGCAGCCCGCAGCCAAACCGAGTACGCAGGGCATCCGCATCCTCATCGATGCACAGGCGGCCGTCCTGCAGGATGAGCATCCGGTCCAGATAAGTCTCGATCTCACCGGGCAGATGCGTGGAGATCACGACGGCCGCTTCTCCTTGGGCCTCCATGATCAGCTGCATCGCTTCCTCACGGCGCTGCGGATCCAGCGCGGCAAAGGGTTCATCGAGCAGAAACAGCTCTGCTTTACGGCTGAGCACGAAGATGAGCTCAAGCAGGGTACGCATCCCGCGGCTCATGGCGCCCAGGACCATCTGATCGCGGAATCCGAAGCGGTCCAGCCTTCTGCCGCAGGCGGCCGGATCGAAGTCATCATAAAATGTCTCATACAGAAGACGGACCTTCCCGACCCGCATGAGGTCGGTAAAGCTGCTTTCATCGGACAGATAAGCGATCCTCCTGCGGTCCGCGCAGCGCAGCAGCTGCCCGTCGATACGCACGCTGCCCATATCCGGCAGCTGCAGATCGGCCATGGTCCTCAGCAGCGTCGTCTTGCCGGCGCCGTTGCTTCCGCACAGTGCATAGACCTTGCCCGCCTCGATCACACAGTTCACATGGAACAACGCCATTTCTCTGCCATAGCTTTTGGTTACGTCGATGCATTCAATCTGTTTCATGCGTGTTCAGCTCCTTTCTCACCAGTTCCTCCAGCATCTCATCATCCACGCCATAAGCGCGCATTTCCCTGACCCACGCCCGCACGCTGTCCGTGACCACCTGTATGCGCAGCGCTTCGATCCGCGCCTGATCGTTGGTGATGAAGCGCCCGCTCGTGCGCTTCGTATACAGCAGGCCTTCCTGTTCCAGCCCGCTCAATGCTTTCTGCATCGTATTGGGATTGACTTCATAGCGCACGGCCAGTTCTCGGACAGGTGCGATCTGTTCATCGCACGCGTATTCTCCATTGATGATCCGTTTGCGGATATCATCCATGATCTGCAAATAGATCGCTCTGGCATGATCATAGTGCATGGGCATCACTTCCTATTGTATTATTGTCCTAGTACAATAGTATCATAACCCCTTGTCGGATGGCTGTCAATGCCTGCAAATAAAAAATGACAGCCAGCTCTTTCGCTGACTGTCGTCGCTTACTGATGATTCATCTGGTCATTGCGCGCGCGGCGGTTTCGCTGCTGCGGATTCAGGTCGTTGACGCCTTTGAAATCGCGGCTGCGGCGGTTCTGGTCATATTCCGCTTCATGACGCCGCTTGTCGTATTCGATCTCAGCACCCAGATCGATGCCCATCTCATACTGATACAGGTTCTCCTGAATCTTGTTGTTGTCATAATGCTTTCTGCGATCCATGCTTATCACCTCACGCTCCTAGTATGAGATGGACGCACAGGATCATACGCGCACAGGATGACTATATTTTTCCATCGTCAGAACAGGTCTTCTGTCTCCTCTTCCTTCTTGTCCGGGTAGATGAGCACGGACTCACAGTTCTCCACGCAGGCATCCACCAGCTGTTCGAAGTCGAAGTGGGACTCCATCCATTCCGCGCGGCGGATCGTCGGCTTGGTCACCGGGTTCTTCGGCGTAAAGATCGTGCAGCAGTCCTCCCAGGGCTGGATGCTCGTCTCATATGTGCCGATCTTGCGTGCCAGGTCGATGATCTCCACTTTGTCCATGCAGGCGAGCGGTCGGATGATCGGCATGCGCGTCACATCATTGATGGTCTGCATGCTCTCCAGCGTCTGAGATGCCACCTGTCCGATGCTCTCTCCGTTGACGATGGCCAGCGCGTTCTGCTTTTTGGCCAGCCGCTCCGCGATCCGATACATCATGCGGCGCATGATCGTGATCGCATAGCTTTCGTCGCAGTGATCATAGATGGCCAGCTGCAGATCGGTGAATGGGACGATATGCACCATGATGTGTCCCTGATAAGGCGCCAGCAGCCTGGCCAGCTCCAGCACCTTTTCCCGCGCCTGTGAAGACGTATACGGCGGAGAAGCATAGTGCACGCATTCGATGGCGACCCCGCGCTTCATCGTCAGGTAAGAGGCGATCGGCGAATCGATCCCGCCGGACAGCATGACCATCGCCTTGCCGCCGACGCCGACCGGATAACCGCCGGCACCCGGATACTTATCGGTCATGATGTACGTATCCTGCTCATGCACCTCGATCTGGATCTTCACATCCGGCGTCTTCACATTGACCTTCCACGCCGTATTGCGCAGGATGTTGCCCGCCACAGCGCGGTTGATCTCATCAGAGATCATCGGAAACTGCTTCCAGCTCCGTCTGGCCGCCACCTTGAAGGTCCGCTGTTCATCCTGCTCGGCCAGCGCCAGCGTCGTCGCCTTGATCGCTTCGATATCGCTGTCGCAGCGGATCGCGAACGAGAACGAGCTGATGCCGAACACCTTCTCCAGATACGTCTTTACCTGAAAAGGATCCTCGCCGTTGAGATGGATGTACATGCGGTCATGGGTCTTTTCATAGTCCAGCGCCGGAAATCCGCTCAGCGCGTTTTTCACGTTATTGAACAGCTTCTTGATGAAATCCTTGCGGTTCTTTCCCTTCGTGGAAAGCTCGCCATAGCGGATCAGGATATGATCGTAAACAAAGTTATCTTGTGGCATAATCTTTTATAATCTCCTTTAATGACTGAATGAAGGCATCGATCTGCGCCATCGTGGTCAGATGAGAAAACGACAGGCGCACGGCGTGCGTCGCGTGCAGCTCATCCTTTCCCATGGCGAGCAGCACATGCGAGATGGCCTTTCCTTTGGAATTGCAGGTGCTCTGCGCGCTGACGCAGAAGCCTTTGGCATCCAGCGCGTTGAGCATGATCTCACTGCCGATGCACAGGCAGGAAAAATTCAGGATGAAGGGCAGTGCCTCCTGCGGCGAATTGATGTCGATCTCGGGGATCTGCGAAAGCTGGCTGCGCGCATAGTCGTTGATCTTGCGCACATGCGCGATATGCGCCGCCTGCTCCTCCAGCGCCAGCCGCAGCGTCTTCGCAAACACGATCTCCGTCGGCGCATTGCTCGTTCCCCCGCGCAGGCCGTCCTCCTGTTGTCCGGCGCTGATCAGCGGCAGAAGCTCCACATTGGCGCGGTGATAAAGCAGGCCGCTTCCCTTGAGCCCGAAGATCTTGTGCGCGGAAAAGGTCGCCATATCCAGGAAAGACAGATCGAGCTCCATCTTTCCCAGCGCCTGCACAAGATCGCTGTGCACCATGGCGCGGGAGTGCGCATGCACATAGTTGGCGATGGTCCGGATGTCGTTGATGCATCCGGTCTCATTGTTCACGCACATGATCGACACGAGGATGGTATCCTTACGCAGCGCCTTTTTTACCTCTTCCAGATGCACGGTGCCGTCCGCATGAAGCGGCAGGTAAGTGACCTCAAAGCCGAACACCTCCTGCAGCTGAGCAGCCGAGCTCATGATGCTGGAGTGCTCTGCGCAGCTGGTGATGATGTGTCTGCCCCGCTGCTGATTGGCAAGGGCAAACCCTTTCAGGGCATAGTTGTTCGCTTCGCTCGCGCAGGAAGTGAACATGATCTCCCTGGGCTGGACATGGAAAAGCTGTGCGATGTTCGCACGGCTCGTTTCCAGCAATGACTGCACTTTGCGGCCCGCCTGATGCAGCGAGTCCGCATTCGCATAATAGGTCTTCAGGATCTTTTCATACGCCTGAAGCACTTCCTGACGGATCGGCGTCGTCGACGCGTAATCAAGATAGATCATCGTCACGCCGCCTGGTTCATGATGCCCGGATCATTCGATTTGATCAGCTTCTCATAAATGCCCGGATGCATCTTCTCGATGGACTGAATGGCGATCTTCAGCGCCTTCGTATACTCGCCGTTCTGGAAGGACAGCTCCGCACGCGTCAGCTCCGAATCGATGGACGGATAGCTGGAGCGGTAACGGTTGCCGAACACGATGGCATTTTCCACCATGATCGCGATGCCCACCAGATTGCTGGCGTTGTTGTACAGCTTATAGATGAAATCGATGGCTTCCTGCAGGTCGGCGTTGAGCTCCGACACATCCAGCGGCGTATGCTCCAGCACGCTGCGCACACGGCGGATCAGCCGGTCTCCTTCCTGCAGGTCGGTATTGTATTGACTGGAAATGCTCGGCAGACGGTGGCAGGTCGTCTTCAGACGCACCTCGTTGAGGATCATCTGCAGCTTCACCAGCTGATTCTTGGCCCGCTCCTCATCGCTGCAGGCCGTCGTCAGCATCTGCTTCATCGTCTCGACATCCTTGCCGAAGAGCTGCACGCTCTTGACCAGCTCGCGGTATTCGATCAGCTGGGCACTGGCCGCGACCTCATTTTTCTGTGCGGTCTTGCCGACTTCCTTCACCAGCGCGTTCATCTCTTCCAGCTGGGCGCCGGCCTTGGACAGCCGCGCGCTCCAGTCTTCGAAGCCGAAACGCTCATTCACGCGCTGATACAGCTGAACGATCTCCTCGAACATCTCGTTGACGCGCTTGACAGTGCGGAAGGTATCCTCCATGCCGTTGTGGATCTCATCATAGGCCTGATCCTCGCGGACGATCAGTTCCTGCAGGCTGACGAGCCGCTCTCCCATGGCGTCCAGATTATCCTTGACGTCCGTCAGACTGCCGTTGCGCAGCCGGTTGAGATTATCCTTGAGCTGATCAGAGATGATGTCCAGGTTCTTCTGCACATCCAGATGCTCAAGATACACGCCCTTGTTGCGGGTCTGAGCATAGCGCAGCCCGATCTCGTCGATGGCGCGCGGGAGCACGCCTCTGGCCTGCTCATACAGCGAAGGCAGGACATGCAGCTGATCGGTCAGCTCCTCGATATCGGCGGAGATCTCCATCAGCTGTTCATGGGCCTTGTCAAATTCAGAGGCGAACATCCACTCCTCGAACAAGGAGAATTTCTTCTCGACGAGCGCAAAGCGCCCTTCGATGTATTCGTCGCTCTGATGATAGGAGGGACGGTTCTCCTGGAACAGCTTGCGGATGCTGCGGAACTTCTCCTTCAGCACATTGATCTGCGCGCGCTGCTCACTTTCCTGCTCAAGGATCTCATCGAGCACCTGGTTGACATGATCGGCGTCCTTACGGCAGCGATCCAGGTTCTCGCGCAGCGTCTCCATCTTGCGGGCAGCCGATTTGTTCTTGCGCACGAACAGCATGTCCTCCGCTTCTGCCAGCAGCACGCCGCACTCCTTGAGCGTCTCCTGCACAGCGTCGAAAGTAGGCCGGCATTCGTTGACCTTGCTGAGCATGTTCTCATTGACGCGGGACAGCGCCACGGCCTTGTTGAACTTGAAGGCGAGCGGGATCCCCTTGATCTCATTATACTGACTTTCCAGCCCGGCCTGCATGCCCTTCAGCCTGCGCTTGCGCATCCCCCTGAGCAGCATCGTCAAGATGATGAGCGCCGCCAGCGCGGCCGCCATATAGATCAGCAGCTCCGGGGTGACGATGTTTTCCATATAATTAAAAAAGTCATCCATGTTACTCCTCCTGACTGTGTGTACATTTGCATATATTGTATCATACTTCCTCATATTTTAATCATATTTTGTGATAAAAGTTTGACATTGTCTGCACGCTCTGCTATTATGATTAGGCGTAAAACGGAATAGCAGCATACAGAGTCCTGCGGACCGCGTTGGTGACATGCAAGACATGGAGTGCCGGTAACCCCGCTGCTGGCGGCGAAGACACTGTGCGCACCAACACCCTGCAGGGAGATCTGTACTGTTATTGTTTTATGGCCAATAAAACAATAAGGAGGAAATTATGGCAAGAATCAAAGGACCGGTTTGGAAGAAATCCCGTCGTCTGGGCTTCTCCATCCTGGAAACTGGAGAAGAGCTCCAGAGACGTCAGTACGCACCTGGTCAGCACGGACCGACAAAGCGTGTAAAGTTAACGAACTACGGACTGCAGCTGCGTGAGAAGCAGAGGATCCGTTACATGTACGGCGTGACCGAGCGTCAGTTCGGCAACCTGTATAAGAAAGCAGCTACTTCCAAGGGCGTCACCGGTGAGACTTTCCTGTTCATGCTGGAGTCTCGTCTGGACAACCTGGTATACCGCATGGGCTTCGCCCGCACGCGCCGCGGCGCTCGTCAGCTGGTCAACCACGGTCATGTGCTGGTCAACGGCAAGAAAGTGGATATCCCAAGCTACAGCGTAAAGCCGGGTGCGGTCATCGAGATCAAGGAGCGCTCCAAGAACATGGCATCCATCAACGATGCGCTGGAAGCAAACCTGAACACTGTCGCATTCGTCGATGTGGACAAGGATGCCAAGAAGGGCACCTACCTGCGTCTGCCGGAGCGCAGCGAGCTCAACAGCGAGATCAACGAACTGCTCGTTGTCGAATTCTACAACAGAAAGTTATAAGAAAAAAATGGATCGGGCGACCGATTCATTTTTTACATATGCTAAAAACGAGCAGGAAAAACCATTTATCTCCGCACCGCCGTACAGATGAGATCGTATACGAAGGCTCAAATCTATGAAGTCCATCATTGATGCCATCCCTCTTTCTCAGTCTCTCCTTCATTACGATATATATCGGTATTGGCGTAGATCCCGCGCAAGCATGTTCCTAAGGAGAAGATGCTGATCATTGCTGCTGGAGCCGACACCGTATCAAAGCCCTGTATGATCCATAGATCACACAGGGCTTCAAATTCGTTTAAATATCAACTGCAAGAAAGTTTCATTTACTTACAGCTTCAAGCTTATTTAGCGATTTTCCGGCGATACATAAACACACCAGCAACCGCGATTCCTGCTGCGAACAGCAGTCCAAGCATCATCCCTGTCTGCGCGGTTGCCGCAGTATCTGTTCCTTTAGCTGCTGTGCTGTTGCTGCAATAATCATTGACATTATCGCTATCCGGCGTCGTGATGCTCACATCGATCGGTTCAAGCGCATCGATAGCCGTCTGCATCTCTTCTGCCAGCTGATCGACCATTTCCTGTGTTGCTTCTTCATCAGCGATCATCTTCAGCGCTTTTGTATATGGCGCATTCATCACCGCTATGCTTGCGCTTGTATAAGCATTCAGGTCAAGGCTGTTCACATAAGCGATCAGCTCTTTCAGTGCGCTCACATCCGCCTTCGTCCGTGCGTTCAGACGTGCTTCTCGTAAGCTATTCACCGCTTCATCGATCTCTTCCTGGCTTGCCGCATTGCTCAGAACTGTCTTCGCTGCATCCAGCTTGTCCTGCAGTCCTTCTACGCTGCTT
>UQPV01000037.1 GCA_900543035.1 uncultured Solobacterium sp. | reverse complement strand
CAACTGATAAACATACAGGATATTCAAATGAGCAGAATTCCTACTCTCCTCCACGTGCTCTGTAATGATAAGCAGGTGATATTAAAATCTTATATACATATAGGGGGGTATATATATTTGAATACGGAATGAGATTCTACACTGATATTATTAGAATCCAAAAATTATTCCCTTTTTCTCATCTGCTCGTATTGTTTTCTATCTTCTCACCGTTTCAAGGCAACGTCCTCTTTAATTCCATACACATGAGTGTTACAATGATAAAAATAAAGGGTTATATTTAAGGAGGAGAAATGATGAATAACCATATTACTCATTTACATGCACAAGACACAGGCATTTTTGAGCAATTAGACATTTCATTTAATAACAGATTCAATTTTATTGTTGGTCCCAACGGTTGTGGAAAAAGCTCTATTCTAAAATGTATTGCTTTAGTCTTAGCCCCAAGCAATTCCAAAGGATTTCGATACGGAGATAAATCTGCAATTTGGTTTGATGCTACCTACAATAACGTTAATTATAGGATTGGATTAGGGGAAGGATGGGTTTCAAATATCAATGAATATAGACGAGCAAATCTGCACTTCTGGTCTATGCCTCCACAACAGGCAGAGAGAACCTCCTATACCGTGAGTGAACTTGAAGAAAATGATCTTAATATTACCCCATTATTTTTGGGAGCATACCGACGAATCGAGTATAAAAGAATAGACGGTATGCATAGAGAGCAATCAGCTACAGAACAAAGAAAAAAATATCACTCAGATGGATTTAAAAATATTGAGGGCGGATCTCTCCCTAACGTTAAACAATGGATGATAAATCGCTATTTTGAAATAGATAAAGAATGGGCAACAATTTATAAACAAAATTGGGAATGGATTATTAATAATCTCGAAAATCTCGGCCCATCAAACTGCAAACTTAAATTCAAAAATATAAAACAAGACTTAGAACCTATGTTTACGATTCAGGGTATAGATTGCTATTTGGAGGAAGTATCTGCTGGTTTTCAGGCAGTCTTATCATTAGTTTTTGCAATCGTTGAATGGATTGAAGGAACAAATGATGATGCAGATGCATATATTCCAAATGCTACTGGAACAGTAATAATTGATGAATTGGATGTCCATTTACATCCTGAATGGCAGTTGACGATACGAAAATCATTAGCTACACTTTTTCCAAAACTTCAATTTATTATAACCACTCATTCTCCTCATTTAATAACATCTGCTGAAACCGGTGAACTTATTGTTCTTCCAGGGTTAAGCAGAAATGTACGTGTTGAGCCAACAGCACACAAATATTCCGGATGGGACACCGATGAGATATTAGAAGAGATTATGGGTGTTTCTAATCTTGAGAATAAAGAATACACAATTCTCTTAAATCAAGCAATAGATCATATCGAAGACCGAAATATTAGTGCACTTAAAGATTCCATTACAAAACTAAAAGACATAGTTCATCCTTCGAACACCATTCTTCACGTCCTAAAGGTAAAACTTGCACAATTAGAATTGGGGGACGAAAATGATTAAAATACAAAAGCCTGCTGCGCCACAAGTTTTAGTAGATAATAAAACTACCTGGACTCAAAACTTGCTAGATGCAATAGCCACCTATGGAGAATATAATAAAATTCCCGAATCTGAAAAGAGTAGATTACTGTCTCATTATAGGCACAAGAGTATCCAAAATGCTTTGTTTACAAGCAGTCATCATAAATGTGCATTTTGCGAATGCAAACCAGGAGAAAGCAGTCATATTGAAGTTGAGCATTTTGAGCCCAAGTCTCTATACCCTGCTTTGGCTTTTGAGTGGGATAATTTGTTGCCATCATGCCGAAAATGTAATGAGACAAAATCTGACTTTGACACACATACTAACCCCATAATTAATCCCGCAATTGAAAATCCTGAAGAACTTTTAACTTATACATTTTTACGAATCAAACCTCTTGCAGGATCTGGTCAGGAACACAAAGCCCAACAAACAATTGATGTGTGTAACCTGAATTGTGAACGTCTATATAAAGCAAGATCTGCATTGATGAAATCAATAACCGAATATCTTGATGAATTAAAAGACAAAATAAATTGGATTTTTGAGGCAGATACTGACCAGAAAAAAAAAGTCCGAATTACCAAACTAAGGAATTCTCTAGATATAATTGATTCTTTGGCAAACCCTGAAAGTGCTTTTTCTGGATATGCTAAATGGTTCCTTCAGCAATGTCCCGAATATCAGGAGGCAAAGCGAATTGTGGAAAGTAGATGAAAAGTCGCTTATCTTATAAAGATTTTTTACCGTTTACAATAATTGCGTGTTACTCCAGTTACATATAAAACCCGGAATCTTAATTTTCAAAAGCTTTCCGGATTTCATTTACATTAGCAGCACCCTGATACTTCCCGTTGTTTTCTTCCATGGCTTTTGCCGGCGTTTCCGGTATAATAGAGGGCAAAGGGTGATGATATGACACAGACCGACACTTTTCCATCTGAAACGATCATTCTGGTTCCGGACGCGCTGCGCCTGATCCTGCAGCAGAGGATGCTGAAGCGCGGCAGCGGCCAGATCGGGATCACGCTGATCTCCTTGTCTGCCTGGCGCAGGCGTTTTTCATTGACACAACCGCCTTCTCGTGCCAGCCAGCTGCTCAGCTTCCGGCACACGCTGCTGCCGCATCGCGATGATTTTCCCATCTTCGGCTCTCTGTTCGAGGACACTGCCTTCCTCGAGGAATGCCGCAGCTTTCTGTGCGAGCTGAAGCGCCATGATGTGCCGCTAGACAGCCTGCCGCAGCAAAGCGGCGATGAACGCGAGCTGTTCCGCATCCTCTCCCTGCTGGAAGATCTGCCTTCCGATGCGCAGAGCGAGCTGGAGGCGTACGCCGCCATCCAAAAGGAGACAGACCTTTCCCACATCCGCATCTATCCGGCCTTCTTCAGCCTGGAAGAACAGCGGATCGTCAACCTGCTCTTGGACAAAGGCGCGCAGATGATGGCATGCGAAAGCTCATGCACACAGCGCGAGCTTTACCGGGCGGTGAACATGCGCCAGGAGATCGAGGCGATCGCGCAGATGATCATCCAGCGGGACTGGGATGCCGAGGACATCGCGTTGTGCGCGCTGGATCCCTTTTACGCGCAGCTGGCAGAGCAGATCTTCAGCCGCTATGAGATCCCCTATACGCTGCTGAGCGCGTCAGCGCGCGATCCGCTGGCTGCCCTGGCCCAGGCCTGGCTGAACTGGCGGCGCTCCCCCTGCACCGCCAACCTGCAGGCGCTTTGTGACTGCGACGCCTTTGCCATCGACTGCAGCGCGCTGCTGCAGCTGCTGGACACCTTTGCCATCGATGTGCATGACGACCTGTGCCGCAGCCAGCATGTCGGCCCCTCCGTGCTATTTGATGAAGAGGCGCTGAAGCGGCTTCGTCGGCTGGAAGAGCAGGCCGCGGCCATCCAGCAGCAGATCCTGCCGCAGCTCGATCTGATCCGCGACTGCCCGCTCGACACCTTGTTCACTCACGTCAGCGAACGATGCGCAGAGCGCTTCTCTGCAGGAGGCCGCGCGGCCCTGCAGGGCATGCAGGCCGTCCAGGAAGTGCTGGAGGCCGCATGGCCGCATCTGCACAGCGAAGACGATCTCCCCTTCATCATCCGCCTGCTTGACGACATCCGCCTGCACAGCGCGGGCGAACAGCTGCGCGGGGTCATCATCCACGGCATGAAGGAGCTGTTTTATGAGCGGCCCATCCGCTTCTTATGCGGCGTGACCATGAACGCCTGGCCCGGATTCGTCCCGCATGGCGGCATCTTCGATGAAAAGCTGCGGGAGGCCCTGCCGCTGCCATCCATGGATGAGCGCTATGCGCATCATCTTGCGCAATGCGGAAAATACCGCATGGCTCAGCAGACGCTGATCGCGCTGTATCCGCAAGGGACCTATGAAGGAAAAAGCAATGAAGCCAGCCTGGAGATCGAGCAGATGATGAAGGCGCATGCGGATGATCCGATCCCGCTGCTGCAGCCGCAGGCCGTCCACCGCCGCATCACGCCTACGCATCATCTCAACGCCGATCTGGCACGGCGCCTCTACCTGCGCGATCATGTGCTGTATGGCTCGATCTCTGCCTTTGAACGCTACCGCGGCTGTCCCTTCTCTTATTTCCTGCGCTATGGGCTGTCGCTGAAGCGAAGCCGCCAGCAGATCGATGAGACCAGCCTGGGCGCTTTGGTCCACCATTTGCTCGAGGAGCTCTGTGCGCAGATGGGCAAGCAATATGCGCAGGCAGACGAGCAGCAGCTGATCGAGATGATCGGCTCCCTGTTCAAGGAAGCTGAGACGCTCTTCCCCGACCGGCATGCGCAGCATGAGCAGATGAAGGCGCAGCTGCTCGTGCAGATGAAGGCGCTGTTGGCCAGGCTGAAGGCGCTGGAGGAGCACAGCGCCCTCAGCCCTCGGCTGCTGGAACAGCCCTTCACCTTCCGGATGGATCTGGAAGAAGAAGACGCGCAGCTGTGCATGAGCGGCGTGATCGACCGCATCGACGCAGCTGCCCACATGGGCGTCATCCTCGATTACAAGAGCAGCCGCAAGACCCTCAGCGAAACGAAGGTGTACAGCGGCAGACAGCTGCAGCTGCCCGTCTATGCCCTCGCCCTGCACAGCGGCATGATCCCTGAAAGCGAAGACATCCTCGATGTGATGGGCGTCTTCTATCTGTCGACGAAACAAGAATCGATCACCCAGGAGGCACTGAAGATCTCCCGGGTAAAGAAGACATGCGACCCCGTGGAAGAAGAGGACGTGCAGGCACAGCTGGACAAGGCGCACCGGCTCAACGGGTGGATCTTCTCGACAAACATCAGCGCCTTCGATGATGACGGCACCCATGTGGCCGGACTGAAGCAAGATAAGGAAGGAAATGTCGTCCTGCATAATCCGAAACAGACGCTGCGCGAGCTGCAGCCGCTGGATGAAGGGATGAAGCGGCTGCTGAGCTGGCTGGCCCAGCGCATCCTGTCCGGCGCGATCGAATGCGAACCGGATGAAGATGCCTGCACCTACTGCGACTTCCATGACATCTGCCGCTATCACGGACAGCCTTATGTCAGGGAAGCCATCATCACCAGAGCAGGCACATATGCCGAAGGAAAGGAGGAACAGCATGCCGAAGTGGAATGAACAGCAGCGCCGCGCGGTAGAGATCCGCGAACGAAACATCCTTGTCTCAGCGTCGGCCGGCAGCGGCAAGACGACCGTGCTGGTCGGCCGACTGATGGATCTGGTGCTCAAGGACGGCATCAGCGTCGATCAGATCCTGGCCATGACCTTTACGGAAGCGGCGGCCAACGAGATGAAGAAGCGGCTGTCCGCCGCCTTGCAGGATGCGGCCCGCGAAAGCGAAGATGAAGCAGTAAAGGCGCGGCTGACCCGTCAGCTCACGCTGATGCAGAGCGCGCAGATCTCCACCATCCACTCGTTCTGTCTCTCCATCCTGCAGTCTTATTATTACATCATCGGCTGCACGGCCAGACAGATCGCCACGATCGCAGACAATGCGCAGACGCAGCGTTTCCAGCAGCAGGCCATGGCAAACACCCTGCGCCTGCATCAGGGAGAGGCGCTCAACGCACTGCGCGCCCGCTTTTCCGCCCGTCCCGGCGACGATGCCCCGCTGTGCGGCGCCATCCGCAGCCTGGCCGCGCTGGCATCCAGCAAGCCTGACCCGGACGCTTGGCTGCAAAGCTGCGCGCTGCCTTATCATGGCACGCTGCCCCAGGAGATGCGCGATTCCTTCTTCGCTTTCCTGCAGCTGCAGCAGCGGCAGATCGTCAACGCGATGGAGACGCTGTGCGCACTGCTTCATGAGGAATTTCCACACAAAGAAAAAGCCATCGAAAAGGCCGAGCAGAAGCGCCGGCTTTGCGCGCAGGCCTGGGATGTGCTCCGATTGCAAGATTATGCCGGCTATCGCCGCGCATTCATGACGTGCTGCCGCAACCCGCTGCCCAACAGCCCAGACAAGGACAATGCACTCTTCCTGCGCTGCCGCGAGGAGATCAAGGACAGCGAAGACCGGCTGGCCGCTGTCCTCTTCGATCCGGACACGCTGCAAAGCGACATGCAGGCAAGCGCGGGCAGCATCGATACGCTGACGGCCTGCACCCGCACTTATCTGCAGGAATACCGCCGGCTGAAGCAGGAAGCGGAAGTCATCGACTTTGACGATATGGAGCATTTCGCCCTCGCCATCCTGCAGGCGCAAAACGGCGCCGTGGCCGCCCGGATGCGCGAGCGCTTTGCGATCATCATGGTGGATGAGTTTCAGGATACCAACGACATCCAGGATACGATCATCTCGCTCATCGCCCGTGAGAACAATGTGTTCCGGGTCGGGGACATCAAGCAGTCCATCTATGGCTTCCGCCATGCGCGCCCGCAGATCATGCAGTCGCGCATCGACCATGCCGGCGCGCTGGATGAGGTCATCTACCTCTCCAACAATTACCGCTCCAGCCGCACGCTGGTCGAGTTCAACAACGTCTTCTATCAGAAGCTGATGAACCTGCCGGAGTTTTCCTCTTCTTACCGTGAGCAGGACTGTGTCGCCATCGGCGGCCCGTGGCAGGAAAAAGTCAAAGAACCGGTCCGCTTTCATGCGCTGCTCGCGGATGAATTGAAAAAAGACCCTGTCTTCCAGGGCATGAGCACCCAGCAGATCAAGGCATTGTGGATCGCGTCGCGCATCCGCGCCATGCACGAAGAGGGCCGTTACGACTGGAAGGACTTCGTCGTGCTCGTCCGCAGCAACCGCCGCAAGGATGACCTGCGCGCCGCCTTTGACCGGCTGGCCTTGCCTTATTTCATCGAGATCAAACACGGCTTCTATCAATCCAACGCCGTGCAGATCGTCCTGTCCGCGCTGAATGTGCTGCATCAGCCCCATGATGATCTCGCCTTTGTCTCGCTCATGCTCTCCCCGCTGTTCTATGCCGATGAAGACATGCTCGCCCAGGCCAGGCTGGAAAAAGAGCGGAACGCCTCCTATTATGCCCATTTCCGTGCGCACCCTTTCCCCGGCTTTGCGCAGCTGGAGGCGCTGATGCATAAGCGAGACCTGCCCATCCACGCCCTGCTCAATGAGGTCTATGCGCTGAATGACTATTATGCCTGCCGCACGACGCTGCAGGAAAAGACCAACCTCGACCTGCTCTATCAACAGGCGGTGAAGTTCGAGGAGACCCACAGCAACGACCTGCACGCCTTCCTGAGCTATATCGATTCCATCAAAGATGCCCAGAGCGGCGAAGCCAATCCAATCTCCTCAGAGGACGATGTGATCCGGGTCATGAGCATCCATCAGTCCAAGGGGCTGCAGTTCCCGGTCGTCTTCCTGTGGTCCACGGACAGACAGGCCGCGCTGGACTTCCGCGAGCCGTTCCTGTTTGACGCAGACATGGGCATCGGCGTACGGCACATGGATGAGCGCCGGGTGCAGCGTCCGACGCTTGCCCGCATCGCCATCCAGCACAAAAAGGACCGCGAGGAGCTGGAGGAGGAAATGCGCATCTTGTATGTGGCCACCACCCGCGCACAAGATGAGATGATCGTCGTGGACTGCATCAAAGACCCTGAACAGTACCGCACCCCGCTGGACGGCGTGACCGTCTTTTCCCGATGCGGCTACACCGGATGGCTCCTCCACGCGTTCAGCGATACGGCTTCTCCGCTGTTTTCCCTGCAGATCATCCAGGATCCCTTTGACATCACGCCGCAGCGCCAAGCACATCAGCCTGAAGCGAAGCGCATGGTCTATCGCCGCAGCGCTTCCGCGATCGAGCGGATCAGCGCGTCTTCGCGCAAGGGCGTATCGGAGCTGCCGATCTTCGATCCTTCGCGCATCGAGCGCCAGGGCGCCCGCCGCGGCACCTTGATGCATGAAGTGATCGCCGAGCTGCATCCGCCTTTTTCCACAGCAGAGATCCAGGCTGCCTTCAGCCGCCGAAACGCGCAGGCGCAGCCATGGGACATCCGCCAGCTGCAGGCTTTGGGAAACGATACGGCATATCTTCGCTTCTGCGCCATGCCGAAGGTCTGTCACGAGCTTCCTTATCAGGCCCGGATCGGCGATCAGATCTTCTATGGCTACATCGACTTTCTCGCCATGGATGATCACATGATCATCATCGTCGATTACAAGACAGATGCGCTGGAGGAAGACAGCCAGTTCGTCACGCTGTATCAGGAGCAGCTGCGCACTTACGCCATGGCGCTCAGCCAGATCTGGCCGGATCATGAGATCCGCACCTACCTGTATGCTTTCCATCTGAACCGGATGATCCCTGCATAATCGCCGCGTTTGTGACGCCGGACAAGACCAAAAAAGGCCGTTCGGCCTTTTTTGCATCTTTTCTCGATCTGGGCGCCGCTCAGCTTGGCAGCGAGTGATTGAACTGCAGATAAGCGTTGGCTACCGTATACATCACGCTGTTGAGCAGGCCGGCGCGGGCGCTGGTGATCATGACCTGAATGGCATAATCGCTGTTGCCCTCATCCAGCATCAGGATCAGCGCGGCAAGCAGGCGGTTCTCCCGCAGAAATGCGCGGTCTTCTTCCGGCTCCATATTGATGGCCTGTTCCACCCGCGCGTTGTCCCGCAGCCCGCTGGTCACCTCATCCGGCATCGGCACCATCTTGCCTCCGCTGCAGATCGCGTTTCCTTGCTGGGACAGGCTGAAGCGCTGAATGAAATCCTCCACGCGCTTCTTCAGCGGCAGCCGCCAGTCTTCAAAGGCATCCAGGCGGCCGCTGCCATTGAGATCCTTGAAGCCATAGCCGTCCGCCTCCATGATCTGCACCCCGGCATTAGGCTGATAACCGATGTTCTTTCCGCCCTGATTGACGATGATGCAGTGATGCTTATTATGCTTTAATGTCCATTTTGAATCCATATCATGATCATCCTTTCACTGATACTATAACAGAGCGGACGAAGGAAGTTGTCGCAGCCGTGTGTGAAATTTTGTCAGTCTTCCGCATCCATCATTTCCCGCGCGGCATCACGCAAAAACCGCACGCATTGATCGATGCCCATGCGGCTCGTGTTGATCATCATGTCGTAATTGGACAGCGCGCCCCATTTGCGGTCCGTATAGTATTCGTAAAACCGCGCCCGCTTCCGGTCAAAGCGCTCCATCGTCTCCTGCGCATGTCTTTCATCCACATGATACAGCTCGATGCCCCGGCGGATCCGATCCTTCTTTTCCGCATACAGGAACAAGGAGAGCACGTTCTCCTCATCCTTCAGCACATAGTCCGCACAGCGCCCGACGATGACGGCGCTTTCCCGCTGCGCGATGGAGCGGATCAGCGAAGCCGCGGATTCATACACCTCCAGGTTCACGCTCAGGGAGGTGACGGTGGCCAGCGGATTCATCCGTGTGCGGGATACTTCGTACATCCCATCTTCCCCGCGGTTGTCATCACGGAAAAAATCGCCGGAAACGCCCAGCTTCTTCGTGATATCTTCCAGAAACTCGCGGTCATAAAACGCAATGCCCAGCTCTTTGGCGAGCCGCTGACCGATGATCCGCCCGGCGCTGCCGTACTGACGGCTGATCGTGATTATGATCTTTTTGCTCATGTTCATCATCCTCGCTGCTTTGTTTATTTTCATTATACCTCTTTGTGAAAGCGCATTCAATCGCTGTTCTTCTGTTTTCTCCTGTGGTATAGTGAAAGCAAAACAGGAGGTCTGATCATGTTAAACGTCGTTACCATCGGAACAAGCTTCATCACGGATCTGTTCCTGCAGGCTGTCGAACAGCTGGAGGGGATCCGCTGCACAGGCATGTATACCCGCACGCGCGATCATGCGCTTGCGCTGGCACAGCGCCATGGCGTCTGTGCCATCTACACCGATCTGGATGAGATGCTGGCTGCCGATGCCGATATCGTCTACATCGCATCGCCCAATGCGCTTCATGCCGAGCATGCGGAAAAAGCGCTGCGCGCAGGAAAGCATGTGATCTGCGAGAAGCCCTTTACGATGACATCCGCGCAGGCAAGGGCGCTCTTTCAGCTCGCTGAGCAAAAGCAGCGCTTTCTGTTCGAGGCCATCGTCACGCAACATATGCCCAACTATCACGCCATCCGCGATCTGCTTCCCCGCATAGGAAAGATCAAGGTCGTCCAGAGCAATTTCTCTCAGTATTCCAGCCGTTACGCGCAATACCTCAGCGGCAGCGTGCCCAATGTGTTCAGCCCGCAGTGGGGTGGCGGTGCGCTGGCCGATATCGGCATCTACTGCATCCATTTCATCGTCGGCCTGTTCAACGAGCCAAAGGAAGTTCATTACTTCCCTAACCGCGGTTATAATGGCATCGACACCAGCGGCTGCGGCATATTGATGTATCCAGACTTCATCGCTTCCTTTACTTGCGCCAAGGACAGCCGCAGCGAATGCATCACGCAGATCCAGGGCGATGCGGGCTGCATCACGCTGCATGGCGAAGCGAGCCGATGCACCCGCTTCGTGCTGCAGGACGCTGAGGGCACCATTCATGAGGACCTTGCTCAGCCGCAGCATGACAATGTGATGGTCCATGAGCTGAAGGAGTTCACCCGCATCTTGACGGAAAACGACAGTGCCGCGTATGCCGCGCTGAAACAGGAGAGCCTGGCGGTCATGCGGACTTTCGAAGCGCTGCGTGCGCACGGAAACGTCCCCTGGCCAAACGGCGATTAAAAAAGCGGATCTGTGGTCCGCTTTCTTTATGCGCTGATGTCGCTGACATGATAGCCGGCCGCTTCCACGGCCTGCCGCAGCTGCGCATCGCTGATCTTGCGGTCATAGCTGACCGTGGCCTTGCCTTCTTTCAAGCTGACATTCGCGGACACGCCTTCGATCGCATTGAGGGCGCGGGCCACATGATCCGCGCAGTTTTCGCAATGCATGCCGCTGATGCGCAGGATCTTCCTGCCGATCACAGGACGCATAAGCTGTTTCTCCTGTGACTTGCGTGAGGAAGTGCCGCCGCAGCAAGGCCCTTCTCCCTTGAAATGACGGATGCTGCCATAGAGCGCGATCAAGAGCAGCACCGCGACGATGATGAGGATGATCACATCGATTCCTTGCATGAAATGCCCCCTTTCCTCATTTGTGTTTCTTCCTGATCAGCTGGATGAGCTGATAAATGCCGACACCGACAAAATAGATCACCAGGATCAGGATGAAGAAATAAAACATCGAACCTGTTGAATCGCCCATGCTCATTCTCCTTGCCTGCTGCCACAGTCAGCGCAGGAGCAGGCCGTACAGCCTGCGCAGCTCATGATCTTGCCCATGCGGGCAGCGAGCTTTGCCTCACGATAGTGACGAACGATGATGAAGACACAGTACCCAAGCACCAGCGCCAGCACGATGATATCGATCATCTGAACCTCTCCTTTCCAAAAGAGCCGGGCAGTCGTCCCGGCTCTTCATTCCCTTATTCCTGAACAGAACGGCGGGAATACACTTTCTGATTTTTATAGGGATCCGGCCTGAACAGCAGGAACAGCAGCACCGCGAGCAGGATGAGCGCGATGATCGTCCATATGCCGAACGCTCCGCCGGTAAGCACAGAGCCAAGCTGATAGACGATCAGGCAGACGACATAGGCGAACAGATTCTGGAAGATGATGGCGAACCAGAACCACTTCTTTGACTGCATCTGCTGTGCCATCGTCGCGATCGCAGCCAGGCATGGAGAGTCCAGCATGTTGAAGAGCAAGAAGGAGAACGCTGCCATCGCGCTGGGGAACCACATGGCCACGGCCGGCGCGACGACGCTTGCTTCTTCCGCAAGGTCTTCAGAGACATTGGCGAGCACGCCCATGGTCGATACGATCGCTTCTTTGGCCGTAAAGCCCGAAAGGGACGCGGCGACCGGCTGCCATTCGCCAAAGCCAAGCGGCGCGAAGATCGGAGCGAATACACCGCCGATCACAGCCAGCAGGCTCTGTCCGCTTTCCACCATGCCAAAGCTGCCGTCTTCCGCAAAGCCGAAGCCGCCTAAGAACCACATGACGACGCAGGCGAGGAACAAGATCGTTCCGGCCTTGATGATAAAGCCCTTCAGGCGTTCCCACACATGCATGAGCACGGTCTTCACGCTGGGGATATGGTACTGTGGCAGCTCCATGACAAAGGGCGCTGGCTTACCAGAGAATGGCTTCGTCTTTTTCAGGATGATCGCGGAGACCAGCACGGCGACGATGCCCAGGAAGTACATGAGCGGGGCCACAAGACCGCCGGCCTCATAGCTTTTGGTCGCATAGCTGGCCATGACGCCGCCCATCAGGGCGATGACCGGCAGCTTGGCGCCGCAGGGAATGAAGGTCGCGGTCATGATCGTCAGCCGGCGGTCATTGTCTTGTTCGATGGTCCGGGATGCCATGATGCCCGGAATGCCGCAGCCCGATGAGATCAGCAGCGGGATGAAGCTCTTTCCCGAAAGGCCGAAATGGCGGAACACACGGTCCATGACGAAGGCGATACGCACCATATAGCCGCAGTCTTCCAAAATCGAAAGGAACAGGAAGAGGATGGCCATCTGCGGTACAAAGCCCAATACTGCGCCTAGGCCGCCGACGATGCCGTCAACGACCAGCGAAAGGATCATCTCACTGGCGCCCAGCGATTCCAAGAAACCGCTGACGGCATCCTGAATGGCGACTACGAATACATCGTTGGTCCAGTCGGTCACGAAAGTGCCGACCGTGCTGACCGAGATATAATAGACGATGAACATGACCGCGATAAAGATCGGGATGCCTAGGATCCGGTTGGTCACGATCTGGTCGATGCGATCGGACACAGTGAGCTTTCCTTTGGCTTTCTTCACCGTCGTCTTGACGACTTTTTGAATGAACTGGTAGCGCTCGTCGGTAACGATGCTCTCCATGTCATTGTCATGCTTGCTTTCCAGCGCTTTGCGCGCGTCTTCCACGACGCTGCGGGCCGCTGTGCCCAGGCTCATGGATTCGCTGACCTTGCTGTCATTTTCCAGCAGCTTCACCGCATACCAGCGCTTTTTGTCCTCTGTGATCGACGCAGGCAACTGCTGCTTCACATTTTCGATCGCTTTCTCTAAATCAGCGGAAAATATATCAGCGGGCAATTCCACTTCCTTTGTGTTGGCAGTGCGGATTGCTTCCTCCATCAGCTTGTTCAGGCCATCGCCTTTCAGCGCCGATGTCTCGATGATCGGGCAGCCAAGCACCATGGACAGCCGCTCAGTGTCGATCTTGATCTCACGTTTTTCCAGCAGATCTGCCATGTTTAAGGCAATCACGACCGGCACGCCGGTCTCGATCAGCTGTGTCGTCAGATACAGGTTTCGCTCGATGTTGGTCGCGTCAACCAGGTTCACGATCACATCCGGATGTTCATTCAAGATGTAATCGCGGCTGACGACCTCCTCCAGCGTATACGGCGAAAGCGAGTAAATTCCGGGAAGGTCGGTGATGATCACATCTTTCTTCCCTTTCAGTTTTCCTTCTTTTTTCTCCACGGTAACGCCCGGCCAGTTGCCGACATACTGATTAGCACCGGTCAGGTTGTTGAACATCGTGGTCTTGCCGCAGTTCGGATTACCGGCAAGCGCAATTCTGATCGTCATTTCCACCCCTCCTCATGGTCATTTGACTTGTACGCATTTTGCATCTTCTTTTCGCACGGAGAGCTCATATCCTCTGACCGTGATCTCGACCGGATCGCCCAGCGGAGCCACTTTTCTGATATAAAGCTCCGTCCCCTTGGTGATCCCCATGTCCATGATGCGCCGTTTGTAAGCACCATCTCCGTCGATCTTGGTCACCACGACGGTGCTGCCTACTTTTGCTTCACCTAATGTCATCGCTGTATCTCCTTTCCTGAGAATGAAACCGTGATCTGTTCAGATCATGATATGTCTGGCCATATCTTCATTGATGGCCACGCGCGAATCTTTCACGTTCACGATCACGTTGCCTCCGATCGAGGAAAGCACGGTGATCGGCGTACCGGCCACAAAGCCCAGGTTTTCCAGAAACCGTCTTGTCTCTTCGTTTCCCCCGACTCTGCGAATGGTGTTTTCTGTTCCAATGTCCGCTAGTGTCAATGGCATCATCTTTCATCCCTTTTCTTCCAGACAAAGGCCAATAGCATCGCTACTGTCTTTTTACTCAGTTATCATAGTCTAACTTAAGTTAGCCGTCAATAACCTTTTGTTAGTCATGGCTTACATTTAAGCAAAAAAAGAGCTGCCAGGAACAGCTCTCACTTGCGTCATGCCGCCAGCGCTTTCACCACGTCGATCCAGCGATCCACTTCGCTTTGTTTCGTCTCCATGCGGCTGCCGCCGTTGATCATGAACGGCACCACCGTCTTGCCCGCAAAGTCATGCTGAGCCAGAAAAGAACGAACGGCCGGCGCCATCGTATACCACCAGGCCGGTGTGCCGATGGCGATGATGTCATAGGCAGAAAACCACTGTCCGTCTCTTTTTTGCCTTGTGCCGGCACTTCCTCATCACTGCCTGTATAAGGCTGCAGCGTTTCGATGCGGTCCAGATCAGCGCCAAGGGCAGCGGACAGACGCTCTGCGATCCGCTTTGTGTTTCCATTTGACCAGTACTTTTCTCATCATCAGACCTCTTGACCCTCATTTTACGCTTGGCTGCCCGATGGAGAAGAAAGGCTTGGTTACTGCGTGCTGAGCGCATGACGCAGCAGCCTGTTCCCGCACAGCCGAAACCCGATGAACAGCAGCGCGCACCAGCCAAATGCAAGCATGATCATGCGTGGATCCGCTGGCAGGCCGAGCAAGGCACCGCGAATCACTTCTGTGATCGGTGTCAGCGGCTGAACCTGCGCAAAGAACACAAGCGGCCCGGGCATAGCTGCGGCGGGGACAAAGCCAGAGCTCAGATAAGGCAGGATGATGGCCAGGGCCGAAAGTGCGCTGGCCCCCTCCTCGCTTCTGGCCAACAGGCCGACGATGATTGCCAGCCAGGAAAAGACGAGGATCACGCAGATAAGCAGGACAAGGGCCAGCAGCCATCCGCCTGGATCAAAAGCCGGGCAAAACCCCAGGATGACAGCGACGATCAGCACGATCAAAGAAGTGATCAGATTGCGGGTCAGCGCTTCCAGCACATGCCCGTGAAGATAAGAAGAGCGGCGGATCGGCAAGATGCACAATCGCCCTGCCATGCCTGTACGCACTTCGCGGCAGATCATGACAGATGTCGTGGAAGCGCATTGTCCGACACATTGCAAAAGCACGCCGGGCACGATGTAATCCACATAGGCCATATCTCCGATCTGGATCAAGGTGCCAAACAGGAAGACGAACAAGGCCATCATGAGCCCCGGAAGCATGACGCTCGTGAGCAGTGTATCGGGATTCCTGAGTGAAAGCAGGCAGCACCGCCATGTCAGGATCATCGTATCTTTCCATTCATCTCTCATGTGCTTCACGCTCCCTTTCGATCATCTGAAGAAACGCGTCTTCCAGGCTGGGCCGCGCTTGCTCAAAGCGAACCGGCATGATATGCGCCTGGTGCAGCCGAGTCAGCACATGCGTGAGCACCGTCATCGTCTCCGCGCGCTGTACGCGCAGCTCCAATGTCTGCGCATCACTGTGCGGACGAAAGTCAGCCAGGATCGCGGCTGCCTGCCGCACAAAGCGGGCATGGGCAAAGCGAAAGCGCAGCTTTTCATGGGAGAACTGGTCTTTCAGCTGTTTGGGCGTGCCTGCGGTGATGATCTTTCCTTCATGCAGGACCGCGATCTGATCAGCGAGCAGCTCTGCTTCTTCCAGATACTGTGTCGTCAGGAAGACAGTCGTCCCTGATGCGCTCAGCTGCCGGATCGCTTCCCAGCTTTGCCTGCGGCTGCCAGGATCCAAGCCGGTCGTCGGCTCATCCAGAAAAAGCACCTGCGGATCGCTCATCAGGCTCATCGCGATGTCCAGGCGGCGTTTCATGCCGCCGGAATATGTCTTGACCCTATGACAGCCCGCTTCCTCCAGGCCCATCCGCGCAAGCATCGCATCAGCCTTTTCTGACGCGCGGGGAATGTGGCAGAGCGAAGCGATGAGGAACATGTTCTCCTTGCCGCTCAAGGCATCATCCAAAGCAGAAAACTGTCCGGTCAGGCCGATGATCTGATGGATATGGTCCGCGTCACGCACCACGTCATGCCCCATGATGGCCGCCTGGCCCGCATCCGGAACGATCTGTGTCGTAAGGATGCGCACCATCGTCGTCTTGCCGGCGCCATTGGTGCCAAGTAGCGCGCAGATCGTGCCAGGATCGACCGTCAGGCTGATGCCTTTCAGCACTTCCTTCTGGCCATAGCTTTTCTTCAGGTTTGATGTAAAGATCGCTGCAGTCATGTCATTCCTCCTTTAAATACATACCGAATGTATGTAATAAGCCTTTTTAAAATTGCCTTTCGGCAATTTTAATCCGTTTCTTGAAAATAAGGCAGATGGTCCATCGTGTCTGTCAGCGCTTCATCGATCAGCGGCAGGCCCAAGCTTTCCAGCATCTTTGCCATGCAGGAAAGACGGCGGCGGATGGCCGCGCTGTCTCCCGGGAAGATCGAAGGGATCATCCACAGGTCAAGCAGCACGAGCAGCTGTGAAAGCTCCTGCGCATGCGCCGTATGAATGGATCCATCCGCGATACCTTCCTCGATCAGCCGCTGCCAGCGCGGGCAAAGCTCCTTGATGTTGGTCTCGAGCATCTGTGAGAGCACACGCGGGTTTTTGATCAGAGGGATGGCCTGACGGTTCAGTTCCACTTGCTGGGCGTCTGATTGATTCAAGCGCACGGCCAGCCGCATCTTCTGCAGCCCATTGAGATCTTTGCGTGCCTGTACTTCCGCAAACGGGTCATGACGGGCAAACATCCGCTGGGAAAGCGCCACCATGATCTCTTCCTTCGAACGGAAATGATGATAAAGCGCGCCCTTTGTCAGTCCGCCCAGATCATCCACGATATCCTGGATGGTCGTCGCGTCGTATCCTTTTTCCAGAAACAGCCGCTGTGACACATCGAGGATCTTTTCTACTGTAACTTCCGGATATTTGTTCCTAGCCATCTATGCGCCTCCATACATTCTTATGATATGTTTATCGTAACATGCCTTCGTGATGCCGTCAACACTTTCATACCAATAGTATGTATCATTCATGCGTCGCTGCGCGCGAAAGCATTCTTCATGCAAGAGCTGAGTGCAAACAACACCTTGTCCAGCGTATCCGCTGCGGCTTCGCGAGCCATCGCGCTGATCTCTTCATTGGCCTGCTCACGCAGCTTCAGCCGTTCTTCCTCATTGTCCTGCTTTGCCAGCAAAGCGTCATAGCGGGCGATGATCTCATGGCTCTTTGCCGCAACATGCGCCTGATAACGTTCGATGACGCTGCGGGAATCGCGATAGCTTGCGTCGGCCATGGCCGCGATCAGCCGGCTCGTCCAGTAGAAGCTGTCCGTGGATACCGCAGCATTCGTGTCGGCGAGATATGCCGGGGTCTTTTCCACATCGGCATAAAACGGAAGCAGCACATTGAACGGATTGGACGCAAAAGCGACCCACTCCAGCACATCATTTTGCGGGCGGATCTGGATCAGCCCCAAAAAGCTCGTTCGGTTGATGCCGATGGCGCGATATTTCCCGGCCAGCGACCTGTCGCCATAGCTCAGATAAGGATCATACGGTGTGCCCTGGAATGTCGATGAGAGCACATATTTCACATCCTCGACCGTGAGCTTGCGCTCTGGCACCATGCACCAGGGGATATCATCCGATTCCGGGGCATGATCTGCGTCGGCGCCATCCCATTTCACGGTGTGCGGATCCCATGTGCGTTCGATGAACCAGGCGCGCGGGGTATTGTATACATGATCCGCGTCATCATGGGATCCAAATGCCAGTCTGGGGCGGAAAGTGCCATCCAGCGAAAGATCCAGATGATTGGTTTCCACAAATGCGCGCAGATCCGCACTGCACAGATAATGGGCGGGATCGTCAAAGACAAAGGTGTCGATGCCCAGCTGATTGGGCATGGCAACATAGACATCATCAGGGACCCGGCGTGCCATCCAGTGATGACCGCCGATCGTTTCCATCCACCAGATCTCATCGTGATCGCAGAAAGCGATGCCGTTCATCTCATAGGTGCCATATGTTTCCAGCAAGCTGCCCAGGCGCAAGACGCCTTCCCGTGCGCTATGAATATAAGGAAGCACCAGGCTGACAAAGTCTTCCTCCCCAAGCCCGCCAGGCTTGCCGCTTTGTGCATCATAGACCACCAGGGGATCTGCGCCGAGCACCCGCGGATTGGAAGTGATCGTCTCCGTGGCGCTCATGCCGACATTTGCGGCATTGACGCCGCAGGCGCCCCATATGCCTTCTCTTTCCACCGCATTAGGCACGGCCGTATAGCGCATGGGGTCATCCGGAAGATCGATCGTCAGATGCGAGATGACCGAAGTATATGTCCGCGGCTGTTCATCGGGATGGACGACCACAAACTTTTTCGGGGTAAAGCTGCCGGCGCCGGAATCATCATTGCGTGCGATCATGCATGATCCGTCATACGACGCTTTCTTCCCGATCAATATCGTTGTACATGCCATATTCATTACCTCCCATACAAGATATTAGCACTGAACGCGCCAGATGAACAGCATGGTCCTCTCATCCTGCTTTCGCCGGCAAGCGCTTTTCTGTCAGCTTTTGCGTCCGGGCATCTGCCATGACTCATGATCCGTATGCAGCAGTGCTTCTGCTTTCGCTGACAACGGCTTGCCCAGGAAGTCTTCATATAGCTTGCGGATGGCTGGGTTTTCATGAGAGAAGCGCAGCGGTGCTTTGCGGTCCAGCTGATACAGCACGCTGGCGCGTTCTTCGGCCAGTTCCTCGCCTTCGTGGATCGGCTGGCCTCCGCCGCCGCTGCAGCCGCCCGGGCATGCCATGACTTCCACAAAATCAAATTCGGCCTCACCGCGGCGCATCGCTTCGATCAGCTTTCTGGTATTGCCTAGGCCGCTGACCTTGGCACAGCGGACCGAAGTCTTGCCTAAATCAAAGTGGAACGCTTTCCAGGCATCCATGCCGCGCATCTGCTGATAGGCATCTGGGTCAGGATCCTTGCCATTGACCAGATAGTACGCTGTGCGCAGCGCGGCTTCCATCACGCCGCCGCTGGCGCCGAAGATCACGGCCGCGCCGCTGGCTTCGCCAAGCGGATCATCAAGCGACAGATCTTGCAGCACGCTGACATCGATGTGTTCTGAGCGGATCATGCGCACGACTTCCCTGGTCGTCAGCACGAGGTCCACGTCCCGGAACCCGGAATCATTCATCGCCGGGATATCGATCTCCTGTTTCTTGGCCACACAGGGCATGATCGAGATATTGAAGATCCGGGAAGGATCCACACCGAGCCGCTGTGCCAGCCATGTCTTGGTCAAGGTGCCGAACATCTGATGCGGAGATTTAGAGGTAGACAGCTGTGAGACCATGTCCGGGTATTGGGATTTCAAGAAGCGCACCCAGCCCGGGCAGCAGGAGGTGAACATCGGCAGGCGCGCGCCGGCGCGCATCCGCTCCAGAAACTCACTGGCTTCCTCTATAACGGTCAGATCAGCGCCCAGATCGGTGTCGAATACATAATCAGCACCCATCCGGCGCAGCGCGTCGCCCAGCTTGCCGACGGTCGCCGTTTCGCGCGGCAGGCCCAGCGATTCGCCCCAGGCCGCGCGAACAGCCGGTGCGATCTGCACGATGGTGATCCGATCAGGATCGCTGAACGCGTCGATCGCGCGTTCGCTGTCTTCCCGCACATGCAAGGCGTTGACCGGACAATGGGTGATGCACTGACCGCACAGGCTGCATTCCGCTTCCTCGATGCTGCGGTTGAACGAAACATTTACGGTCGTGCGGGAACCGGTCTTCTGCACGTCCCATACGCGCAGATCCTGCACTTTATCACAGATCTGGATGCAGCGCATGCATTTGATGCATTTATTGCTTTCCCGGATAAGGGGGAACTGTTGATTCCAGGGGATATAGGTAACTTTTTTCTCATAAGGCAGAGCGGTGATGCCCAGCTCATTGCTCACTTTCTGCAATTCGCAATTGCCGCTGCGCGAACAATAGGCGCATTCGCAGTCGTGCTGTGAAAGCAGCAGCTGCACATTGCAGCGGCGGGCATGACGCACCTTTGGCGAATTGGTATAGATGACCATGCCTTCCTGCACGAGCGTATTGCATGCGGTCACCAGCCGGTCTTTTCCTTCCAGCTCGACCGCGCAGATACGGCAGGCACCGATGTCATTGATGCCCTTGAGATAACAAAGGTGAGGAATTTCGATATGTGCTGTTTTGGCGGCCTCCAGGATGGTCAAGCGGCCATCCACCGCGATCCGCTGATTATCTATCGTGATCGTTACCATTTTGTCGTCCTTCCTCCCTTGAATACGCCGAAGCCGAAATGGTCGCAGCGCAGGCATCTGCCGCATTCCTGCTGAGCCTCTTCTTCGCTCATGCCGAATTCGATCGGCTCGAAGTCTTTGCCGCGTTCGCTCGTCTCCCGCTCCTTGAGCTGGATGCGTCCACATTTTGGACGATCCGCATAGTTCGCCGGCGGGATCTTCACATCGCAGCCGATGACATGATGACAGCCGAGATAGTCATCGATGTTCGCGGCCGCGACCTTGCCTGCCGCGATGGCGCGGATGACCGTGGCTGGTCCCGTGACGCAGTCGCCGCCGGCGAAGATGCCGGCCATGTTCTCTACGCCTGAATGATCCAGCGCATCGATCGCGCCATGGCGGATCGGCACACCTTCTTCCGCAAAATGCTGAGATTCGATGCCCTGTCCGATGGCGACCACGACGATATCACAAGGAATGCGCCGTTCAGGCTCATCGGCCTTTTTGGGCGCCGGGCGTCCGCCGCGATATGCGGAGATGATCTGCGGCTGCACCCAGAGCGCGGCCACACGGCCATGATCGTCAAGCTCGATGCGCTTGGGTGCTTGCAGCTGCAGCAGCTCGCACCCCTCTGCAAGAGCACCTTCCACTTCTTCCGGCAGAGCGGTCATATCCTCGGCCCGGCGGCGATAGGCGATGCCGACGTAGCTGGCGCCGAGGCGCAGACTGCTTCTCGCAACATCCATTGCCACATTGCCGCCGCCGATGACGAGCACGCGCTTGCCCGCGAAATCCGGCATGACGTCATCGCCGATCTGCCTGAGCATCGTGACAGCAGAGATGACATTTTCGCCTTCCTCCCCGGGGATGCCCACTTTCTTGTCGGTCTGCGCACCGATGGCAAGATAGACCGCATCAAAATCCTGATCCAGCTGAGCCAGCGTGATGTCTTTGCCGATATCTGTATTCAAATGCACCTCCACGCCGGTGGACAAGATGACGTCGATCTCTTCATCCAGCCGTTTGCGCGGCAGGCGGTAATTGGGGATCCCATAGCGCAGCATCCCGCCCAGCTGCCGGCGTTTTTCATAAATGACGCTCTGATGCCCCATCAGCTGCAGATAATAGGCGGCGCTCAGGCCGCCCGGACCTCCGCCTACGATGGCCACGCGCTTGCCGGTAGGCGGCGCGCAGCGGCCGGCGGGCACAAAGCCGGCATGATCGACGGCATAGCGCTTGATGCCGCGGACGTTGACCGGATCATCCAGCATGCTGCGGCGGCAGCGCGCTTCACAAGGGTGTTCACAGATATAGGCGCATACCGTCGGAAACGGATTGTCTTTGCGGATCAGGCGCACCGCATCAGCGTTCCTGCCTTCCTTGACCAAAGCGATATAGCCAGGGATATCCACGCCGGCAGGACACATGGACACACAGGGCACCGGCTGATTCAGGCTGGCTGTGCAGCGTCCATGCAAGATATGCTCTTCATAATCATCACGAAAGCCGCGCACGCCCTTCAGCACCATTTCGGCAGCTTCATAGCCGATGGCGCAGTCGGCGCTCCATGAGATGTTCTGCGCGGTCTTCTCGATCAGATCGATGGTATCCAGGCTGGCTCTTCCATCCAGCACGTCTTCCAGCAGCAGCTGCAGCTGCGCGAGCCCTACGCGGCAGGGCACGCATTTGCCGCAAGTCTGCGCGTGGCACAGCTTAAGAAAAGCACTTGCCATATCGACCGGGCACAGTCCCGGCGGGCTGGCAATGATCCTTCGCTCCAGATCTTTGTACAGCTCCTCGATGACTCGCTGAGACTGTGTGGCAGTCATGATCGTTAATCTGCTCATAGCATTCCTCCCATAAAAATGTTAACGGTTTCATACACTCTCAATATATCGGAAATCTGCTTCTTTTCCAACCTCATAAAGACAAATTTTACACGTTTTTTGGCACTTGACCATTTTGCACGGTTCGCACATGTGTCAGATCTGCACAACGCGCAGATCCGAAAAGTGCCCCATTTCCCTTCTCTGTGATCATACAGGATGGCCATGCCGGTGAAATTACCGGATTTTTCCCGAATAACCGCTTTCCGACAGTTTACTTTTATCCTGAAATAGCATAAAATTTAATCGTATGTGTATACGTGAACGTATATGCTAAGAGGAGGTCATTTATGAAAATTTCATCACTGCAGAACGCCAGATATGCGTATGCTCCGAAACTTCCGGGAATGCTGAGAAACGGCATCGCCGACATCTGTGTCAAGGAAGGCGAAGAAACGCAGAGCGTGGCTGACCAGGAAAAAATCAAGGCACTTTTCCCGAACACTTACGGTAAAAAGGAAATCACTTTTGAAAAGGGACAGAACACCTCTGAAGCAAAGAAACAGGTCGTCGGCGTCATTCTTTCAGGCGGCCAGGCACCAGGCGGACACAACGTCATCTGCGGTCTGTACGATGCCCTGAAGGCGACGAACAAAGAGAACGTGCTCTACGGCTTCAAGAACGGTCCGATCGGACTGATCGAAGATGATTACGTGATCTTCGATGACGAATACATCAACGAATACAGAAACACCGGCGGATTCGACATCATCGGTTCCGGCAGAACGAAGCTGGAGACGAATGAGCAGTTTGCGATCGTCGCAGAAGTATGCAAGAAGCACGGCATCACTGCCATCGTCATCATCGGCGGTGACGACTCCAACACCAACGCCGCTGTGCTCGCTGAGTATTTCGCCGCACACGATACCGGCGTTCAGGTCATCGGATGCCCGAAGACCATCGACGGCGACCTGAAGAACGAAGATATCGAATGCTCCTTCGGTTTCGATACCGCGACCAAGACATACAGCGAGATCATCGGAAACATCGAAAGAGACGCAAACTCTGCCAAGAAATACTGGCACTTCATCAAGGTCATGGGCCGTTCCGCTTCTCATGTCGCGCTGGAGTGCGCGCTGGAGACTCAGCCGAACATCTGCCTGATCTCTGAAGAAGTCGCTGCCAAGAAGATGTCCCTTTCCCAGATCGCGGATTACATCGCCGATTCTGTCGAAAAGCGCGCCGCAAAAGGCATGAACTTCGGTGTAGCCATCATCCCGGAAGGCGTAGTAGAATTCGTTCCTGAATTCTCCGTGCTGATTTCCGAGATCAATGAACTGCTCGCCGGAAGCAAGGCTGACGCGTTCAACGCCCTGCCGACCTGGGCTGAAAAATATGCGTTCATCAAGAACGGTCTGACCAAGGAATCCATGGACGTATTTGCGATCCTGCCGGAAAGCATCCAGCAGCAGCTGTTCCTCGAAAGAGACCCGCATGGCAACGTACAGGTATCTCTGATCGAGTCTGAAAAGCTGTTCTCCGCTCTGGTCAAAGACAAGCTGGAAGAAAGAAGAAAAGCCGGCACATACAACGGAAAGTTCAATGCGCTCCACCACTTCCTCGGTTACGAAGGAAGATGCGCATTCCCGTCCAACTTCGATTCTGACTACTGCTACTCCCTGGGCTACAATGCATTCATGCTCATCCAGTATGGATACAACGGATATCTGTCCAAGATCTCCAACCTGTCCAAGCCTGCCGCAGAATGGGTAGCCGGCGGTATGCCGATCACCAAGATGATGAACATCGAAAGACGTCACGGCGAAGATAAGCCGGTCATCAAGAAGGCGCTGGTCGAGCTGGATGGCAAGCCGTTCAAGTTCTTCGAGGCGCATCGTGAAGAATGGGCTTCTGAGACCTGCTTCGTCTATCCGGGTGCGATCCAGTACTACGGACCTGCCGAAGTATGCGACATCACCACGAAGACCCTGGCGCTCGAACAGGAATGATCACTTCAGATCCTCACGCATAGTGGGGATCTTTTCTTTTTCTTAATAAAATGCAAAAAGGACTTGAAAATCGTGCAAAATCTGATAGAATCTAAATACACGGAGACTTAGCTCAGTTGGGAGAGCACTTCCTTGACGTGGAAGGGGTCATGGGTTCGAGTCCCCTAGCCTCCACCATTTTGTGAAAAAACGCCAGACGGTCACGTCCGGCGTTTTTTTCTGTTCTCTTCATCCTGCATCACTCAGCGCTCTTCGCGTCTGTGACCTTGATCGGAATATCCTCGCATTCATAGCGATATTCTTCTCCGCCGATCGAAAACGCACAATATGCCCTTAATCGATAATCACCAGCTTCTTCCACACGGATGAATGTCTCTTTCTCGATTTGCTCATGCGCTTTCATCGCGGTCTGCGCCAGCACCGCACCCACGCCTTCTTCAGCCTCATCCTCTGCAGAGCATAGATACAGCACGATCAGCGGATCGCCATGCGAAAGAACGACATCATGATCGCTCAGATTGCTCAGCTGGGCGGTAAACCCGACCTCCTCGCCTGCGCTGATTTCCGTTTCCGGATCGATGACGCTGAACGAGAAGCTGTCCGCTGAAAGCTTTGGCAGCTCAGCCGAACATGCGCTCAGCAGCATCACCATCACCATTCCGATCCATACAGCAGCCTTCCGCATTCCCTGTTCCCTCCATTTCTTCATGTTCGTGCAAGACACGATGACCATGATGGCAGTCCTGCCTTTGAAACAATGATTCCTGCATCGCTATGTTCAATCTATCATCCGCTCCCTCATATCGTCAAGCGCGCTTACACAAAAGGACATGTTTTCCACCAGATCTCGCTTGTCCGCACCATCGATCTGCCAGATCATTCTGTCATCAGGCAGTCCTCATGCTGGATCAGCTTCTTGTAATCGATCCGAATGATAACATCACGATAGTCCGGCGTCGATCCGATCTTCCAGCACAAGAAGGAGACGAACGCAACCTGACGATCCGGATGCACCGCCATAAATGAAGAAACATGATGTTCCTGCTCAAACCGACTGCCATCGACCCATGCGGCGTTCAATGAAACAAGTTCCTCCTTGAAGCGCGCCTTGGCTTCCTCATCCCGCAAGTAAAACCATACACGTTTTTCCTTGTGTGTCTCTAATACGCTTTTTACCTCATTCATTTTCTTTTCCTCCTTATCATGATCCTATAAAGAGAAAAACGACCCCATAGCTACAATGGGATCGTATGTGATGACATTTCCCATCGTACAAGCATTAGCACCTTACTTTCTGCAGGTTGCTGTGTGGTCATCGAGCTTGTCTCTCGCACACTCTTTATAGGCAGTTTCAGTATATCATGTTCTCAGTTTTAAAACAACTGGCTGAACAAGCCATCATCATTTACCAAAAGCAAGGACCACCAGATGGATATACGTGCATGGCTGAGCTTACAGTTTGTCATCTATTGCTGTTTTGTTCTTATTGAAGAATAAATCATAACGTATTAGAATTATTGAGTGAATGATATATAAAGATTGAATATCACTTTAATGAAATGGAGAAATGTATATGATGATCGATAACACATCAATATCCTTAAAACAAATGAGAACAATCCTAAAAGCAATCTATTCGGCCCCCAACGCATCCGAGTATAGCTTATCACTTCATCGAATTCATAAATCTTCAATATTGATCGTGATATTAAGTGGTCTTGGCATTATATTGAACCTCTTTGCCCCATCCCTACAGCTCTCTTATCTATTATTTTTTTTAGCTTGCTTTTGTTATTTTTTAGGAGACGCATTGTTTGGTCCCTTTGGCATGGCGGCAGCAATGTATGCTGGGTACAAGATTGGCAATTACCGTTTTGAATTGAATGAAGATATTTCTCAAATTACGATAAAAAAGAATAATGCTATATATAGGATAGATTGGAATTACAGTTTTGCGTATCCTGAAGAAGATGCATTTATTTTCATAGCAAGTCCAAAAAATAAACGTTTGCGACACATGCTGGTTAAAACTAGGCCCTTTATTGTCTTAAAAAGTCAATGCACTTCAGATGAATATATGCTTTTAGAAAATCGCTTTCAAGAATCTTCAAAACAAGCTGCTGACAATTAACTAATGATACTGCGGGAGTGACAAGCAAATTTATCATCGAAAATGCTGTAACATACTTTTATGCGTTAGTCAGCTTTATTTTAACGCTTTGCCAACAATTTGGTGACTTTTAGATTATGACATAAATAATGTTACAATATGGGCTGCCCTGTAATTGAATACAGGAAGTGCCCTATATGTCTGATACATCTGTTTCTATCGAATCTGTCGAAAACCTGCTGCCAAAAGAATTGCTTGAGCTGCTTCAGCCTTTCCAAATTGATCAGATCAAGAACATGATCTCTTCTTTCCTTGTCATGAATTTCTCCGTTCACGAATATGTTTTCGAATACTGCCCTAAGTGTGGCGTACATCATCCTGTCCTGATCAAAGCTGGCAAGGCCAACAGCGGAAAGCAGATGTATCGCTGCAAGCACTGCAATAAGTGTTTTGTCGTTGATCATGGTCAATTGACTTATTACTCTTATCAATCTGAGCAGAAATGGAATCAATTGATTGATGATACAGTTAGATAACTTTTACATTCAATGATATACATGTTGCCGTCATATGAGTCTCATTGCAATCAAATACAAAAGATGTCATTTATACCTATTATTGTTCAAATTATTATTCCTTGACAAACCTCAGCCTTGTCATTATCCTGAAAGAGACGAATTAGCTTTTGTATAAACTGTTTTTCTATTGATATTCTTTATTATTCGATTCGTATATTCCCATTCTTTTTGAATTTTCCAACAACTAACTGATAGTTTGAAAAACTCACTATCATTTATTCTCATGCGTGATCAACATACAATTATATTGAATGCTTATCAGGAACGGCAAATAATAATCTCTGTTTCCGAATATATGGCACACATGATTTAAGAAACTGAACACTTGATATTATTGGAGGTATCTATGAACAAAACTAGAGGAAAAATATATTGGATCATTTTTGTGATCTTTATCCTTGTTTTTATCCTTTTGGCCATCAGTCATCAACAGGCCGCAGCAGAAATGGCCGCAGATCGCAGATATTCATTTTCGCTCACACTAGAGCCATATGACCCAAGCCGTCAAAGCGCTTTGCAAAGTCAGCAGGAAAGCATGTACCTGAGCGCATGGATCGTTGGTTTTATCATTCCGGCAGCGCTTATGCTCATTTCTTATTTCATCCATGGATGTATCTATTATAATGATAAACTTGATTATATCGTCGACCACGAAAAACCATCTTATACAAGAATGATGTGAAATGGTCCCTTTGTCAAGGACAAAATTCTGACAGTTGATGCCTGGAAGCCATCACTGTATTCGATCCCCGTATG
>UQPV01000036.1 GCA_900543035.1 uncultured Solobacterium sp. | reverse complement strand
CGTTTTGCCTACCCGCTCATGTTCGGTGCGTCGCGTTTTGCGACGTACCAGTCGGAATCAGGGGTGTCCCTGTTTCAAAGTACCTTTACGATGTAAAGGGGTGCGATATTTGAACACCCTTTTGGAGGGATAGTCACCATAGCTATCGTCCCGAGTAAGGGGCTTCCATTTTGGAAAACCCCTTTTGGCGAAACTTATATCGCCGGATGGGATGGTATATTGCCACCTCATAAGTGTGTAACGATTCGTCACATCCCTGCAAAGGGGGCGGCGTTTTAGCATACCCTTCAAAAGTATTCGCAGAACACGTAGAGCCACAGAATGAGTTCTGTGTTCAGTGGGGTTTGGGGCATAGTCCCCAACAAGCGGAAAAGGAGCGTGTGTATGAACACTCGCATTGCTTGCGACATAATCCATATAAATTAACTATCTTAATAACAACAGATTATTTTGCTTCCAAACTATTCCTATTATCGCTAAAATGTAGGCGGTTCTTAAACTCGTCAGAACGAATTATTTTAAAAATTTCATCTGCCAATAGTTGTGTCTTTCCATACGGCGTCTTTTCCTTCAGAAACGCTTCTGTTAACTCAATTAGCTTCGGATCAAACAGGTAAGCAGAATTTACATCTATTCCATTTCTTTGCAAGTGGTCAATCCACTCCGGTCGAAGAGATGTGGCCAAAGCAACAGTCGTATGGAGCTGCTCAATTAGCATACCAAGATCATCCACAATCGTATTGATATCGAAAACCAACTTTTTATCAGAGGCATATAACACGGATACCTCATATCGGCAAGCACGCATATTCTTCAATACATCTGTCAAAGTATTCACATATGCGTAGGGATTTTGGGTCATCATAGTGATTGCAGGACTATGGGAGTCACACAATATGCCTTCTATGTTAGAAACCTGTTGAACAACTTTGATCTGGTGCTCTGCTATTGTTTTCTTGTCAACCGTAGGCGCTTGGACCTCAAGTGTTTTTTGGTAATATTGTGCCTGATCATCCATCATTTGAAAAATTGATTGGAGCTTATCTTCTTTCTTCTGAAGATAAAAAAGTTGATGAATCGCCAAAGTGGTGTATTGGATCACATTATTGAGTTGCCAACTTATTTGGTTAATTGTTAAGCGCAGATCCTCTTCTGAACAACTTCTTGCCTCATCTAAAAGCGGACTGTCTAGTCCAGTCGAAGACTGTGCTGCATTCTTCACGGCGTCATTTATTTCCCAGTGTCCATATTTTACCTGCAATTTGTTGCTCAGCTGAATCAATCCTTGTGTTACTTCATGGCATCTGCATAACAGCGCGTTATACGAAGCCACCTGGCTACGCTTGAATAAAAACTGCATTGATGCTGGCTGTATTGCTTCCTGTTGAGTCTCAATAAACGAAACTATAGTTGAAACACCTGTGAAAGTAGCTTTTTCGTTTTTTGAAAGGATTCCATTCTCCAAAATTTTATTGGCCTCGGTAAGCTGCACAAAGGCAGTTTTGGATTTTGTACACACATGAATCAAATACTGTTCAGATTTGTTCAGATATGCTTCTTTATCTACACCATAAATAATTCCGGCTGATACTGCTGCAAGTGCAGCACTTCCGAAAATCCCAAACGCTGTATTTTGTAGTGTAACCCAAGAAATTCCAAACAAATATATCTGCGAGGTATCCTTAAAATATTCCGCCCCCATAAGCAAGGCAATAACGAGAGAGAGAGCAGAGATTACAGATGTGATTTTTATAGTTTTAATTGAAACTTTCATAAGCTTTTCCTATCCTCCGAGTTTCAATATGTTACTCACAATTTATCTTGACTAATATATACTACATAATCTGCTAGAAATAGTAAAGAAGAGAGTGGCAAATGCCACTCTCTTCTTTCTGTTTTGACATCACAACCACACTCTTACGGCAAAGCCGCCTTTGAAAAAATAGGTGTTCGTGTAATGTCCATCTGGTGGAGCTTAGGGGGCTCGAACCCCTGACCTCTACGCTGCCAGCGTAGCGCTCTCCCAACTGAGCTAAAACCCCGAATGCTTTCCCAGTATACCATAACAGGAAAGCGATTTCAATGTGTTTGGCGTGAAACAAAGCGGCATATATGATGAAAGAGACGAAGCGCGCTCCGTCTCTTTATGCCCATTATTCTTCCTCTTCGTCAAACTGTGAATTATACAGCTGTGTATAGAAGCCGTCTGCCTTCATGAGCTCATCATGACTGCCTGCCTCGATGATGTCGCCGTCTTTCATGACCAGGATCAGATCCGCGTCACGGATGGTGGACAGACGATGCGCGATCACGAAGCTGGTGCGGTTTTCCATCAGCTTCTGCATGCCCTTCTGGATCAGCACCTCCGTACGGGTATCGACGCTGGATGTTGCCTCATCCAGGATCAAGATCTTAGGATCCGCCAGGAAGGCGCGGGCGATGGTGAGCAGCTGCTTCTGTCCCTGCGAGATATTGCTGCTTTCTTCATTGATCACCGTCTGATAGCCATGGTCGAGCGTACGGATAAAATGATCCACATACGCTGCGTCAGCGGCCTTGATGACCTCCTCATCCGTCGCATCCGGGCGGCCATAGCGCAAGTTTTCCATCACCGTTCCGCCAAACAGCCAGGCATCCTGCAGCACCATGCCAAACAGCGAACGCAAGTCACTGCGGCGCATCTGCGTAGTAGGGATGCCGTCAATGTAGATCGTTCCGCTGTTCAGCTCATAGAAACGCATGAGCAGCTTGATGATGGTCGTCTTGCCGGCGCCGGTCGGTCCGACGATGGCGATCTTGCGCCCCGGTTTGATATACATGGAGAAATCATGGATGATGACCTTATCCGGGCGATAACCGAAATGCACATTTTCAAACGTGACCTGGCCCTGGATATCCGTATGTCCGTCCGCATCGTAGATCTCCACCGGGTTTTCACACTCCGGCACCTCTTCCTCTTCTTCCAGGAAGGCGAAGACACGCTCTGCGGCAGCGGCCGTCGACTGCAGGATGTTCATGTTCTGCGCGATCATGGAGATCGGCTGGTTGAAGCTGCGCACATACGTGATGAATGACTGGATATCACCGACGGTGATCGACCCATTCATCGCCAGATAGCCGCCCAGGATGGCCACGCCGACATAGCCCAGATTGCCGACAAATGTGCTGATCGGCTGCATCAGTCCGCTGAGGAACTGTGACTTCCAGGCTGAATCATACAGCTGGTCATTGAGTTTTTCAAACTCTGCCACGCTCTTCTCTTCCCCATTGAATGCCTTCATGATCATATGCGCGCCATACATCTCTTCGATATGGCCGTTCACCTCGCCCAGAGAGCTCTGCTGCGCGGCGAAGTATTTCTGCGAATGCTTGACTACCGTGGTCACCAGGATCAGCGAAAGCGGCACGACGATGAGCGCGAGCAGCGTCATCGTGAAGCTGATGCTCAGCATCATCACCAGATAGCCGATGATCTGCACGAAGCTGCTGATGAGCTGTCCCAGCGACTGGTTCATCGTCTGCTGGATCATATCGACATCGTTAGAGAAGCGGGAGAGCACCTCACCGTGTGACTGGCTGTCAAAATAGCTGAACGGGAGAAGATCGACCTTGTGCGCCATTTCCGCACGAAGCTGATAAGCGACCTTCTGCGCCACGCCGGCCATCATCCAGCTCTGGATGAACCCGCACAGCGTAGAGATGAGATACAGGCCGATCAGCTGCAGCAGGATGGTCTCGATCTTGCCGAAATCGATGCCGCCGGTCCCGGAGATCTTCGCCATGAATCCGTTGGTCAGCTCCGTCGTCGCATTGCCCAGGATCTTCGGTCCGATGACCATGAGCGCCACGGAGACGATCGAAAACAGGAAGGCGATGATGATGTTGATCCGGTAAGAACCCAGATAGCGGATCAGCTTGGCCATGGTGCCCTTGAAGTCTTTTGCTTTTTCTGCCGGCCCTCTGCCTCTGCCATGGCCCATGGGGCCGCGGCGCATGCCGGATGAATGATTACTGCTCATGACCAAGTTCCTCCTTTGACAGCTGACTGAACGCGATCTCGCGGTATACATCACAGGAATCCATCAGTTCCTCATGGGTGCCGATGCCGACGATCGCGCCCTGATCCAGCACGACGATGCGGTCCGCATGCATGATGCTGGAGATGCGCTGTGCCACGAGCAGCACCGTGCACTTCGTCTGCTCGCACAGCTCACCCAGCGCCTTTCGCAGGCTGGCATCCGTCTTGAAATCCAAGGCGGAGAACGTATCATCAAAGATAAAGATCTCCGGCTTCTTCACCAGCGCGCGGGCAATGGACAGACGCTGCCGCTGACCGCCGGAGACATTCGTTCCGCCCTGTGCGATCTCTGTCTGGAAGCCCTTTGGCTTGCCCTCGATGAATTCCATCGCCTGTGCTGTCTGGGCAGCCTCGCGAAGGTCTTCTTCACTGGCATCTTCTTTCGCATAACGCAGGTTGCTTTCAATGGTGCCGTTGAACAGATAGCCCTTCTGCGGCACATATCCGATGCGCTCGCGCAGATCATGCTGTGCGACATTGCGCACATCCACGCCGTCCACGAGGATCTCTCCCTCGCTGACGTCGAAGAAGCGCGGCACCAGATTGATCAGCGTCGACTTGCCGCTGCCGGTGCTGCCGATGAAGGCCGTGGTCGATCCGCTCTCGGCCGTAAAGCTCAGATCATGGAGCACATCCTCCTCGGCGCCTGGATAGCGGAAAGACACATGGCGGAATTCCACCATTCCCTTCTTGGACTCATCAAACGCCTGCGGCTGACTGGGATCCTGGATGGACGGCTCGGTGTTCAGCACTTCATTGATGCGTCCTGCCGCAACCGATGCACGCGGCAGCATGATCGACATCATCGTGATCATCATGAACGCCATGATGATCTGCATCGTATACTGCATATACGCCATCATATCGCCGATCTGCATCACGCCGGCGTCCACCTGATGTGATCCGACCCAGACGATCAGGATCGAGGTGCAGTTCATGACCAGCATGATGAGCGGCATGAGCAGGCCCATCGACCGTCCGACAAACAACAGGTTCTTCATGATGTCGCGGTTTGCTTTCTCAAATTTGCCCTCTTCGATCTTCTGGTTGTTGAAGGCACGGATGACCGGCATACCGTCCAGGAACTCACGGACGACCGCATTGAGCCGGTCCATCAGCTTCTGGGTGATCCTGAACTTCGGCAGGACGATCGCAAACGCACTGCCCATGATGCCGATGATCACGATGATGACCAGCGCGACGATCCACGTCATGTCCGCGTCAGAATTCAGCACCTTGAGCAATGCGCCGATCCCGATGATGGGCGCATAGATGACCATGCGCAGCATCATGACCATGACCATCTGGATCTGCTGGATGTCGCCAGTCGTCCTCGTCAGCAGCGTATTGGTCGAGAACCGGCTGAATTCAGCCAGGGAAAACTTCTCGACCTTGGCGAAGACATCGCGGCGCAGATTCCGCGACATCCCGGCCGCGATCCGCGAAGCGAGGAAGCCTATGGTGACCGCAGCGGCGGCGGATCCCAGCGCCAATGCCAGCATCAGCGCACCATTGGTAAACAGATAAGAATACTGGATGGCATCCACATCCATGCCGATCGCCTCGTATTCGCCTCTGATATATTGCGCATTGGCCGTATCGGCGCTGCTTTGTCCCATGGCGTCGCTCAGCTTTGTCATCTCTGCTTTGATCTGATCGATCTGCTCCTGGGGAAGCTGGCTGAGCACATCGCTCAGTGATGTGCCTTGCGGCATGCTCTGCATCATCGCCAGCATCTGCTGCTGTTCTGCAGAAAGCGCCTCTGCCTTCTGGGGATCGTTCATCGCTTCCTGCAGCGTCTTCTCCATCTCATTGACGCCGCTCACGCACAGCTCTGCATCTGATAAAGCGAGGTTGAGCGCCGCACGCTGTTCCTCATCCACCGGTTCCAGGATATACAGCGTTTCTTCGCTCAGCAGCGGATATCGCGCGGTCTGCTCGCTGTCTGCCGCAGACGGGCTCACTTTTTCATAATGTTCCTCAAACAGCTGTTGCTGCTGTTCATCCATGAATACTGACAGTTTCTCATATTCTTGCTCACGGATCGCCTCCGGCACGCCGTCTTCGATACCGTTGGCATTGATGCCGACATTGACGATGTTGGACATGTAGTCCGGCATCGTCAGCTCACACATCGCCTGCGCGAAAAGCAGGACGATGATGGCAAGGATGGAAACGGCAAACGGCTTCAGATAACGTCTCAGTTTCAGCATTCTGATTCTCCTTCCAGTTTTGTCTGTTCACGGTCGTGATGATCGCGGTAAAAGTCAATCGCTTTTTTCAGGATGCGCACCATGGCGGCGGCATCCTCCTCTCCCAGCTGTGCGACGAACGACTGCAGATTGCTCTGCATCTGATCCATGCATTCCTGCATATGCGCACGCGCCTTTTCGCTGACCCGGATGTAGACTGTCCGCCGGTCATGCTCCGGACGCACCCGCTCCACCCATTCTTTTCGTTCGAACGCGCGGATCGTCTGCGATACCGCGGCCGGCGTCACCTGGAAAAAGGCGCTGAGGTCGCTCATCTTCACCGGCGTGCCATCCGGATGCATGCGGCAGATCGCCTGCAGCACCATGATCTCCCGGTGATTCATCTCCTCCGGCTTCGGCCTGGCCTTCAACATCGTCCCGTTTTCCTTCTGAAACAGGTAGAGCATGTACAGGATCTCCTGCACGACCTTCTGTTCGTTCATCTCATCACCTCTGTCAGTTAAGCAGATTAACTGTTAACACTCTTAACCATTATATGCCTTTTGCCTTGATGGTCAACCATAAAGTGTATTTTCACATCATTTTCCATAAAAAAGAAGTGCCTGCGTTCAGACACTTCTCTTCATTGCATTTGATTACTGCTCTTCGCTCTTTCTCCTGCGCAGGCCTGGAATGATCATCATTCCGCCGGACAGGGCCATCATGGCAAGCAGCGCGCCCATGCCGCTTCTGGTTCCCGTTTCTGCCGTATCGGCACGATCCGGAGAATCAGCGCTGCCTTCCGCGGTCACATCCGATGCAGATGTGCCTTCCGCCGGCTTCAGCGCATCCAGTTCAGCGTTGAGCTCTTCCACGATCGCATCCACGGTATCCTGTGTCGCATATGGATCATCACTGATGGTCTTCGCTCTGGTCAGGATCGCATTCAGCGCTTCAACGTCCGCTTCGTCATACAGGCTGAGATCCAGCGCGGCCGCGCGGGCAAGCACCTCGTTCAGCGCGGTCTTGTCGGCCTTCGTCCTTGCGTTCAGCCTTGCCTCCAGCAGCATGCTGCTGGCATCATCGATCTCTTTCTGCGTCGTCGCGTTTGCCAGGACTTCTTCAGCCTGAGCCAGCTTGTCCTGCAGGCCCGCAACGGTGGACGGGATATAATCATCGATGTTTTCGATCATCTCTTTGACGATATCGATCTCAAACTGCAGCGCGGACTTATCCAGCGCTTCGCTCTCCAGCGCAGCGATCGCATCGCTCAGGTTCATGATGGCGCCGGTCACTTCTGCCGTCGTGGCATCTTCATTGTCTGCCACGGCCTGTGCCGCGTCGATCGCCGCCTGCAGCGCATCCTTGCTGGCCTGAGTATACTCTTTGCTCAGATAGCTCTTTGCGGCTTCGATCATATCTTCCAGTTCAGCCTTGGATACGATCTCCCACAGCTCCTGGGCCGCCTTGCTCATCGCTTCATTCGCTGCCTTCAGCTCATCGGCGGTTGCTTTAGGATTATCAACCAGTGTCTGTGCAGCTTCGACCGCATCTCTCAGCGCCTCTACCTTACCTGGACGGAGTCCTTCTACGTTGGTCAGGATGTTCTCATTGATGAAGTCGATCGTCGCCTGGACGTCTTCTCTCAAGGCATCCGTGCTTTCATCCGTATTCAGCGCCTGCATCGCTTCGCTCAGATCGAGCAGTGCGGTCACGACCTCGGTCGTGGTCGGTGTTTCCTTGGCCAGCACGGCCTGTGCGTTGGCGATGGCTTCATTCAGCGCCGCATCCTCAGATCCCAGGGCAACGGCCTTCTCGACCATGTTCTGCAATGCCTGGACCGCCGCATCGCTGGCCGGCTGCGTGATCGTCAGCTCATCCAGCGCGCCGCGCAGGCTTGCGATGACCTGCTCAGTGTCAGAAGAGCCGGATGCATATACTTTCTGCGCTTCGATCAGCGCGGAGATCATGTTCTGCACCTTGGCCGGATCCTTATCAGAAATATCGGTCTGCTCCGCTTCCAGGATCAGATCCTTCAGCGTGGAGTCTTCTTCGATCTGTTCATAAGTGAAATACACTTCGGAGATCTGATACCAGTTTCCCTTGTCCTCAGTGATCAGGATACGTACCTGCTTGACCGGCATCTGTTCAAATTCAAAGGTGGAGTCCAGGCTGTCGCTGCTCATGTGGCCGACCGTGACCCATTCTCCATCGTCGCCGGCGACCTGCACATCAGCGCCGTTGATGACATCGGCACCGACATCGCTTGGCTGCACGATGCGGACCTCGCTCATGTTCACCGTTTCCGGGAACGTGAAGGTGATGTGCTCACCAGCGATCTGATTGCCGTCCGCCCAGAACTTGGTGGACGTGTTGCCATCGATCATGTTGCTCAGCGCATAATACGTATATGCCGGCTTGGACGCCGTGATCTGCGGCGTGTTGCCATCCGGCTTCATCAGCGCGGACTTGGCATCCTCGATATCAGCGAGCGCCTGCGCCTTCTGCTCAGCGCTGCTGTCTCCATACAGGATCTCCTTGGCATCGGCTACTGCGCTCTGATATGCACTGTAACCAGATGAATAACCGGTATCCTCCAGCGGATACTGCGTTTCGACATAGAGGGCGAAATCAGCCAGGGAAACGAGCTTGGCACTTGCTTCATCGATGGCGTTCACTGCCTCATCGATCGCGGTCTGCTCGCTCATCTCATCATCGTTCACCACTTTGCCCGCGGCGATGGCTGCCGCATATTCACCATAAGTCTCTGCGATGCAGCTGTCCTGCGCGATCACGTTGTCCAGCCTGCTCTGCAGCTCGCTCTTATCTGTATCCAGCGTATACGTGAAGGTGTATTCCGCTCCTTCTTCGCTGTAAGTGCCGCTTACCGTGCCTTCTGAAACCAGACGATAACCGTAGATCTCATCTGCGGTGAAGGAGTAGCTCTCATCCAGCTTTCCATAACGGACGACAGGATCTTTCAGCACTTTGCCGGTATCGCTGACATAATTCATCGTCACCTTGCCCATGCTGTCGCTTTCCTGGATCTCACCTGCATCAGGCAGCGTGGATCCTTTTTCGTATCCGGCCGCATGTCCCAGCTTCGTGTAGTTATCCTGGAATTCATCGAAGGTAACGATATCGCTGCTTGATGTGTTCCATGACTTGGATGCCAGCGCACGCATCTCATCGGCGATATCCTCCGCGATCCGGTCTTCTGTAACGATATCCGGGTTATCGCACCAGATGCCCATGCTGACGCCGGCGATGAAATCCGAATCATCCGGAACGGTGTTGTCCACATGCGATGCGGATGGGAACTGTCCCGGCGTCCAGTTTTCAAAGATGTTGCGGTCCTGGTTCAGCACATCGAACGAAGCCTGATCACGTCCATCGGTCGGCATATCGTTTCTCAGCACATAGTAGAAATAACTTGAGTTGAAGTTGTAGAATGTGTCAAATCCATGATTGCGCAGGATCTGCAGCGTGGAGATGCTGCGGTTCCAGCCCATCTGTGACCAGTAATCGATGCCGATGTAATCATGCATGTCGATCCTCTGCGGCGTGGAGGAATTCTCTCCATAGTATACGCCGTCATTGAAGATACGCGGGGTAAATCCGCCCTCATGCACGAATTCAGCGATCTCATTGATGTAATTGGCGATGGCGTCTTTCCAGGTATAGCCCGCGCCCCATTTTTCCTGGGCATAGTTGTCCAGCACACGCTGATACTGCGTGGTGAACGGCGCACGGTCAAACTCCATGTACTCGTCGCCGCCGATATGGAAATCGGTGCAGCCTTCAAACAGCTCCATATACTCTTTATACAGGCTCTTCATGTATTCGACCGCCTCCGGGTTGGTGACGTCGAGACCGGACGCATAATGATTTCCATAGATGTCGACCTGTCCATACTCCGGATGTGCCCTCAGGATCTGATCGACATGTCCCGGACTGTCAAAGGACGGGATCACATTGATGCCGTACTTCTTCGCTTCTGCGAGGATCTCACGCACCTCTTCCTTGGTCAGATATTCATCCGACACGATCGAAGGGTCCGTCTCACACTCGATGCGGAATCCGAGGTTCTCGGAGAAATGCATCTGCAGTGTGTTCATCTTCATGTAAGACATCTCGCGGATCTGACGGATGAACCAGTCTTTGCTGATGTACTTGCGCGCGCAGTCGACGTGCAGGCGGCGCTCCGCCACATCCGGATAATCAATGATCGTACCATAAACGAGATTGCCATTGCTGATCATCATGGTCTGGATCGTACGCAGGCCATACATGACGGCATTTTCGCTGGCTGCGGTCAGCACCGCGCCATTGTCGCCGATCTCGATCCGGTATGCTTCGTCGCTGTCGGATTCCTCACAGATCGGGTTCTCCGTGTCCAGCACGATGAGCACATCGGCCGGCGTCATGTCTTCTCTCATCCCATAAACCATCGTAAACGGCTCAGCGGAGACGATCTCCTTGTCCGCAAACTCGGAATTGACCAGCTTGACGACTTCTGCCAGACGATCATTCTCTACATTTTCCTGTGTTGCTTCGATGATGAAACGGCTTCCGCTCGTCAGCTTCCATGGATGTTCCATGTCCGCTTCATAGCTCTGCACGATCGGATTGGACCAAGCGGCCGGTTCAAGATCGCTCAGGTTCTCGCCCGCATCCTGCACGCTCACGCCGGTATCGCTGGCCTGTACAGGGATCACGGTGCCCAGATTGCTCAGGACCATGGTTCCAGCCAACAGCGCACTGGCGGAAATCCGTTTCCAGTCTTTTCTTTGCTTCTTCATTCCTAGCTCCTTTCTTCTCCTTCTCATTTACTATGATACCGCTTTCCCCTGGTTTCGTCTATATAAAGTTTCATTTGTTGAACTGCTGAAACCTGTTTCAAAGAACCGTAAAACACGATAAAAGGGCATAAATTTCCATATTTGTCATACAGAAATTTACACCCTTATCGTCAGATCTGATCCCTTCGGCGAACGTAGAGCGGATGCTCCGGCATGCCGAGGATCTCTTTGCGGTGGATGATCCGCGCCTTCTTATCCACGACCGCATTCTCCACATGGACCCCTTTGCCGATATAGACGCCCGGCAGGATCACACAGCCGCGCACCACAGCGCCTTCCTCCACCACGACGCCGCGGCCGATGACGCTCTTTTCCACCGTTCCGCGGATCTTGCAGCCATTGGAGACGATGCTCTCATTCACCATCACCTCATCGCCATACTGCGTCGGGCAGGAGTCATTGGTCCGGGTATAGAACGGCCAGCTCTGATGCAGCAGATCATCGCCCTTGCTGTAATCCAGCAGATCCATGTTGGCATGATAGTAGCTGTCAAAATCATTGATGCAGGCGAGATAGCCGCGGTGGGCGATGCCCTGCACGTCATATTCTTCGCTCGCCTCGCTCACGACATCGCGCAGCCAGTACATCATGCTCGTGTTTGCTGCCCGCTTGATCAGCGTGATCAGCAGCGTGTTGCGCATGACATAGGTCTCCAGGGAGATCGAGCGGTTCTTGGCGTTGCCGCGGTTGCGGTCGATGGACAGCACGCCCTTCTGCCGGTTCAGCCGCAGCACATCACAGTTGAGATACGCGCTCTTCGCATTGTCCACATTCTGATACAATACCGAGATATCCGCCCCGCTGGCCTGATGCTGCTGCAGCAGCTGATCCAGATCCTGGCGGTATACCATATTGGGCGGCGCGATGATCACATACTCCTGAGGCATCGCCTCAAGCAGCTCCAGGATGCTGCGCATCGCACAGATATCCGTATTGTTCACATCGACCCCTTCGCTGCTGATCGCCGGGATGATCTGCAGCCGGCCGCGCTTGGAATTCAGATTATACTGCCGGCCATTGCCCAGATGCTCCACCAGCGAACGCGGATTGCTCTTCACGAGCACCTTGATCTGATCGATGCCGCTGTTGCTCATGTTGGAGAGCGGAAAATCGACCAGGCGGTAGCGTCCCAGATAAGAGAACGCGGAGACCGGGCGGTATTCCCCCATGCCCTTCACATGCACGTTCGCGCTTTCGAAATTGACGATTCCATATGCATCACACATCTGACTCACCTCTCACGTTCTTGCTGATCAGCGCGATATGCTCGCTGTCGGGATCACCGACGACTGCACCGGCGCCGATCTTCACTCCTGCCATGACGATGCACCGTCTGACTTTCGCGCCCTGTCCGACCTCCACATCGGGCATGAGCACAGAATCCGATATCCGCGCATCCTGCGCCACGCTGACATTGGTGAACAGCACGCTGTTTTCCACCATGCCTTCGATCACGCAGCCCTGATTGACATAAGCCCGGCGAAGCTTCGCCTGCCTGCCGATGAAATGAGGCACCGTGGAGATGTCTTCGGTATAGATCTTCCATGACGGATCGCTGAGATCGAGCGGATCATCGGGATCGAGCAGATCCATGTTTGCCTCCCACAGAGAATCCACCGTACCAACATCTTTCCAGTATCCCTCAAAGCGCCAGGCGAACAGCCGGCGTCCTTCCGCCAGCATGGATGGAATGATGTCTTTTCCGAAATCATGGCTGGAACGCTCATCTTTCATGTCCGCGCTCAATATCCTGCGCAGCTGCTTCCAGTTAAAGATATAGATGCCCATCGAAGCCAGGTTGCTCTTTGGCTGCGCCGGCTTTTCCTCGAACTCGATGATGCGCGCCTCTTCATCCGTATTCATGATGCCGAAGCGGCTCGCTTCCTTCATCGGCACCGGCAGCACCGCAATCGTCGCATCTGCCTCATGTGCGCGGTGGAATGCCAGCATCTTCGAATAATCCATCTTATAGATGTGATCGCCCGAGAGAATGAGCACATAGTCCGGGTCCTGATTATCGATAAAATCGATGTTCTGAGAGATCGCATCCGCCGTTCCGCGGTATTCCGCAAAGGCCGCATCCTCTTTCTCGCGCGGAGGGAGCACGTACACGCCGCTGTCATTGGAATCCAGTCCCCAGCGCTGTCCGGCTGCCGCATACGAGTTGAGCAGCACGCTCTCATACTGCGTCAGGACGCCGACCACATCGATGCCGGAATTGGCGCAGTTGCTCAGGGGAAAATCGATGATGCGGTACTTCCCGCCGAAATACACGGCAGGCTTGGCAATCTTCTTCGTCAGCTCATACAGGCGTGTTCCGCGTCCGCCTGCAAGGATCATTGCGATCATCTTGTTCTTCTTCATGTTGACCACCCTTCATTCTGAATGCATCGCTAATGCCATTTACGCTATTATCGGGCAGACAGCCGGAACGATACGCCAAAAACCATGCGCCTTCCGCACTGCCGGTTTTGTCAAAAATGATATTCGCAGGACATCCGCATCCATCAGCCAGATCGATCGTTATTATCCCTCATCCGTCCTGCGTGTGTTGATCTTGTTCTTTTCATCATTATACAATTTGTTTCATGATCTTTTCAGTCTGTTTTTCATCGATCGCTCATGTTATAATAAATGATATGTCAGAGGTGATCATATGGCCATTGAACTAGTAAGAGAATACCTGAAAGCATACGGAAGAGATCAGGACATCATCGAGCTGGATACATCCAGCGCAACGGTGGAGCTTGCCGCACAGGCGCTGGGCACCGGTCCTGAGCGCATCGCCAAGACGCTCTCCTTCATGGGACGCGACCATGCCCTTCTCGTCGTCTGCGCCGGCGACTGCAAGATCGACAATCATAAGTTCAAAGAGACCTTCCACGTCAAGGCGCGCATGCTGAAGGCGGACGAAGTGGAGAAGTACACCAACCATGCGGTGGGCGGCGTCTGCCCTTTTGCCGTACCGGAAGAGACACCCGTCTATCTGGATGTCTCCCTGAAGCGCTTCCCCTGGATCTATCCTGCCTGCGGCAGCGCCAATTCCGCCATCAAGCTGAGCAATGAAGAGCTGCAGGCCCTGGTGCCCGGCGCACGATGGGTCGATGTCTGTAAGATCTGAGCCTGCGATACGCAGGCTCTTCTGTTATATAGAATAAGGAGCGAAAAATATGGTGAATTCTGTCATCACCAGCATCAAGATCCGCTGGGAAGACATCGCGAGCGACAGCTGGCTGCGCCAGATCCCGGCGCTGCATGATCTGGATCATCTTTCCTTGCCCAGAAGGCTGACCATCTTCACCGGCGAAAACGGCAGCGGGAAATCAACATTGCTGGAGGCCATGGCCATCGCATCCGGCTTCAATCCGGAAGGCGGCACCCGCAACTATCATTTCGCTACGCGGGACTCCCATTCTTCCTTGCATGAGGCGCTCACGCTCGTCCGCCGGCCGCCCATGCTGCGCGGCGGCTATTTCCTGCGCGCCGAGAGCTTCTATCAGACAGCCACCATGGAGGAGGCTTACGCAGATGCGCAGCACCCCTCAAAAAAGTATCATGAACGATCGCACGGAGAAAGCTTTCTGGCGCTGGCAGACGATCATTTCGGCCGTCCCGGCTTATTTTTCCTGGATGAGCCTGAGGCTGCTTTATCCTGGCAGCATCAGCTCACGCTGGCGTTCATGATCAGCGAAAGCCTCGCTTTGGGCTCACAGTTCATCATCGCCACCCATTCCCCGCTGCTCATGTCCATTCCCGATGCCTGCCTGCTTCACTTTGGCCCGGATGGCATCTCTCCATGCACCGTGGAAGAGACAGAAAGCTGGCAGATCATGACGCTGCTCGTCAGTCACCGGGATCAACTGTTCAACCATCTGCTGAACAAAACAGAAAAATAAAAAGAACCCCTTTTGGATTCTTCTCACGAATCGGTCATCTTAACCACTCTGCGATGACCGCGCTGATTCCGTTTCAGCCATTTCTCGGCAGCCTGTTCATCTTTCAGTCTAGTAATGATCGCGTTCGGGCAGGAGGCCAGCAGTCTCTGCACGTCTGCTGTCGTGCCTTTGATGAGCCTGATTTCCCGCCGCAGTTTGATTCCGTAAATGTACTCTCGTCCCGGCTGCATGTCATCACTCCTCTTTTTCATTGTAATACAAAACGGAATTTTTGTCACAACGATTCCGTTTTATTTTACGGTTCTGATCACATGATTGCCGGTTTTTCCCGTTTATTTCACGATTCTGCCATTCTTTTGTTATTTGCGTAAGAACCGACCGCAGTGGCGACCACTTCTCCGTCCTTCAGCCTGGCCGTCGCCCTGGTCATGATCATGCGGCTGCCGCTGTGATCACAGACTGCATCGATCCACAATTCATCCCCTGTTTCGCTTCCTTTGACGAAGTTCACCGACATCTGGATCGTCGGCGTGAACGCCGCCTCGCTGTATGTGTAGGCAGCGCCGCCCATGGCCATGTCCAGCAAGGTGCACAGGATCCCGCCATGCGTGCGGCCCACCGGATTCATCTCCCAGCCGCGCAAGGGAAACTTCAATGTCATGGTCCGTGTCTGCTCATCCATGCGCACCAGTTCCATCTCCACCATCGCGTTGATCGTGCCTTCGGCCCGGGTGCGCAGCGAGATGAACTGCGCAGCACGCTGTTTTGCTCTGCTCATCATTCTCCTCCTCTCCAAGAGAAAAGGCAGTCCATGCGGACTGCCGCGCTTTCTGCTCATTCGTTATTCTGACAGACGGTTCATCAACGGAAACTGCGCTAAGCGCAGTTCTCTTCCAATTACATCAGCTTCTTGATCGCGGAGACCCATGACTGATACTTATCGCACAGCGTTTTCAGCACTTCTTCTCCCTTTGGTTCCAGGTGATAATACACGCGCATTCTGCGGCCCTCGATCCTGTCGGTCCCCGTGATGCATCCGTCATTGACCAGACGGTACAGCACCGGATACAGCGTGCCGAGGTTCATGTCGATGATGCCGTCAGTCTGTTCTTTCATGTAATTGGCGATCTCATAACCGTAACAATCCTGCTTTTTCAGAACAAGCAGAACCAGCATTTCCATCTTAAAGAAAGCATTTTCTTTTGACATAATTCAACCTACCTTTCGCCTATGCGAATAAAATACCATATTTTTGTAAAAATCGGAAGAGCAGACGGATATTTTTTCACAAAAAAATCATATTGATACAAAATGCTGGGCATATTTCTATATTTTTCCTGATCACTCACGCTGCGCATCCTCACGCTGCAAGATCTCCAGTTCCTCGATGTCCGCAAAGGCGATCGCCGTCCCATCCGCCATCACGATGACCCGCTTTTCCTGATCGATCCGGCGCACCTTTCCCTGCAGGATGCAGACGCTTCCGCCTTGTCCCTGCCGATCCGCGAGAAAATAGGTCACCCGGGCAGCGGGGCCTTCGCATCGGCACAGCTGTCTCATGACCAGATCGAGATGCGCCTGATGATCAGGCGCCAGCGTCTTGCGCGTCTCCCGGTATCTGGCGCTGCTTGCGATGATCTCCTGATATCCGCTCAATGCCGAAAAAGGGGCAAACTGCGCGGCACGATCACGCATGGACATGCGCGGATGGCGAGAGATAGGCCGGGGGAGCTTAAGCATATCGGCATGATCGCGGCGGCTCATGCCTGATGCCCTCCGATCGTCTCGTTCCTCTCCTTCGCCTTTGCACCATCCTCCAGATCCATTCCCCTGAGCAGCGCATTCTTCCCATACTTTTTCTTGATGGCCAGGGTCACCTCCTGCAGCTTCTTCTCTTTGTCCAGCATCTTTCGTTCTTTTTCATATTCCTGCTGTGCCTGCAGCGCATCCGTGAACAGATCGCCCTGTTCAACGCGCGGCATCTGCAGATCGCTGACGACATCGGCCGCCGTCAGCGTGATCCTGCGCACGGACAAGGATGGATCGCTGATGCGCGCATACAGCGCCAGCAGCGCTTCACGGATCTGCATGGATGAAGAAGTCGGCCATTTCAGCCGCGCCTTCCCATGCGCATGGCGAGGCACCTTGCGCCCATAACGGTCGATATGCGTCTCCCCGCGGTATCCGCGTTTCACATCGGCGCTGTCATATCCGATATCCAGGATGATCTGATCGCTGACCAGCCGCTTTTCCACCAGATTCAGCGCCAGCTGGTCCGCCATCTCCTTCAGCACGAGCGACGCTTTGTCATGCGGATATGGCTCGCTGAGCACCTGTCCCATGCCGATGCTGTGATGCGCCGGCTGATAGGCGCGGATATCCTGGATGGTGCATGGTTCATATCCCCACGCATGATCGATCAGCAGCTCGGCATTCACGCCGAACAGCTCATACAGCAGTTCTTCATTATGCCGATCTTCCGCTTTGCCCAGCGAACAGCGGGCGACATCTCCCATGGTATGCATCCCGGCCTGTGCCAGACGGCGCGCGGTCCCTGCGCCTACACGCCAGAAATCCGTGATGGGCTCATGCGCCCACAGCGCCTGCCGATAGCTCATCTCATCCAGCTCGGCGATGCGCACGCCGTCTTCATCGGGCGAGCTGTGCTTGGCCATGATGTCCATCGCCACCTTGCACAGATACAGGTTGGTGCCGATGCCGGCCGTGGCCGTGATGCCGGTCGTCTTGCGGACATCGCGGATGATCGCGGCCGTCAGCTCCCTGGCGCTCATCTGATATGTACGCAGATATCCGCTCACATCCATGAACACCTCATCGATCGAATAGACATGGATATCCTCGGCAGCCACATACTTCAGATAGATCTCATAGATCTGCTTGCTGTATGCCATGTAAAACGCCATGCGCGGCTGCGCGACGATATAAGAGAGCGCCAGCACAGGATCCTTGCTGAGCGCATCATCTGCATAAGATTCCCCGCTCAGATAGCCAAGCGGGGAACGCCGCTCACGGTCCCGGTTGATCTCCTTCACCTTCTGGACGACTTCGAAAAGACGGGGACGGCCGGGAATGCCATACTGCTTCAGCGAAGGAGAGACCGCCAGGCAGATCGTCTTCTCGCTGCGCCGCTCATCCGCCACCACCAGATTTGTGTTGAGCGGATCAAGGCCGCGTTCCACACATTCCACCGAAGCATAAAAAGACTTCAGGTCGATGGCCACATAGCTCTTTTCCCGTGTCATTTCTCATCCAGCAATGAAGTGCCGTACGAATTGTCGATGGCGCACAGCCATTTCTGATCGATCCGGCGGAAGACATAGGTCGCACGCCGCTCCATGCTGTAAGCAGAAGCCTCCTTGTTGTCCGCATCCAGCAGCGTCTGTGACAGCACCAGCACGGTATCTCCTGCCTCCAGCATCACCATATTGCCCTGTGCAGGCACGATGCTGTGCTGAAAGTATGCGGCGATCCGGACAAACGCCGCGCGGATGGCCGCTTTGCCCTGCGCCAGCCGTCCGGGGCTGATGACCAGCACCGCGTCATCGGTGTAAAAGTCCATCAGATCGTCAAAGCGCTCTTCACGGATGGCCCGGTCCGCCTCCGCGATCAGCGTTCTGATTTCTTCATTCATGCAGATCCTCCTTTCCTTCATGCCTGTTCAGGCCGGATGCCGTCCCTGACCAGGACATCCAAGCGCTGAATCGGCCGTTTGGGTTAATCATACACTATTCCCCGCCGTCGGGCAATCCGTTCTTCTCCCCCTCATCCATGACCAAAAGTCATATCATGATATGCGTTTTAACCATTTGCCAACCAGCGCGCTGCTCTGTATCATGAAAGCATGAACACGAGAAAGGACGAGACAAATGGATGAACTGAAGATGACCAGCGAATGGGACAAGGTGTTTCCCAAAAGCGACAGCGTGGATCACGACAAGATCACGTTCCACAACCGCTATGGCATCACGCTGGCGGCAGACCGCTATCTGCCGAAGACACGCGAGGGCAGGATGCCGGCCATCGCGGTATGCGGCCCCTTCGGTGCGGTGAAAGAGCAGGCGTCCGGCCTGTATGCGCAGAAGCTGGCCGAGATGGGCTTTCTGACGATCGCGTTCGATCCTTCCTATACCGGGGAAAGCGGCGGCATGCCCCGCGATGTGGCCTCCCCGGACATCAACACCGAGGATTTCTGCGCGGCCGTCGATTACCTGAGCACATGCGAAGAAACAGATCCTGAGCGCATCGGGATCTTAGGCATCTGCGGATGGGGCGGGATGGCGCTCAACGCGGCTGCCATCGATACCCGCATCAAGGCCACCGTCACTTCGACGATGTATGACATGAGCCGGGTGAATGCCCGCGGCTATTTCGACGCGATGCAGGCGGATGAACGCTTCGCCGCCAGACAGGCGATGAACGCACAGCGGACCGAAGATTACCGCAGCGGATCGGCAGCCAAGGCCGGCGGCGTCATCGACCCGCTGCCTGAAGACGCGCCGTTCTATGTGAAGGACTATCACGATTATTATAAGACGCCGCGCGGCTATCATGCCCGTTCGCTCAATTCCAATCAGGGCTGGAACATCACCTCCGCACTCTCTTTCATGAACATGCCGATCCTCGCCTACAGCGATGAGATCCGCTAACGCGGTGCTGATGATCCATGGGGAAAACGCGCATTCCTGCTATTTCTCCAAGGACGCCTTTGCCCGGCTGAGCGGCGACAACAAAACGCTGATGATCATTCCCGGAGCTGTCCATACCGATCTGTATGACCGCATGGACATCATCCCATTTGACCAGATCAGCAGCTTCTTCCGCACGCATCTGCGATAAACCAACGATGACCGGCCCAGATGAGCCGGTCATTGTCATTCAAAGTAAAACAGATCCTCAAATTTCCGATCCAGGGCGATGCAAAGGATCAGCGCGAGCTTGGCCGTGGGGTTGAACTGTCCGGTCTCGATGGAGCTGATCGTATTCCGGGACACGCCGACCATCGCCGCCAGCTGCGCCTGTGAAAGCTTCTTCTCTGCCCGAGCTTCCTTGAGCCGGTTTTTGAGCACCAGCGTCTCATCCATGTCCGTTTCCCTCTCTCATCCATCTCACCGTCATCACCTTGCCTTGTGTTAAGTATAAACCAAATCCGCAAACATGACAAATTTACGCATATTTGCGGGCGGTGATCCATACCGCTGCAAGCATCACCAGCATCGCTGCCGTCAGCACATGGCGATGCAGCGCAAGCCATGCGCCCTCTGCCCCGAGAAGCAGCGAGATCAGCAGCGCGGCAGGTTCTGCGATGGCTAACGCCATCATGGATCCTTTCAGCACGGCGCACACCAACAGCCAGTTGGCGTTGTTCAGCGCCGTATTGCCCAGATGGATCCGCAGGATGCCCTGTGTCACGAAGCTGATGCGGTGCTCATCATAATAGGAAGGCAGCAGCTCCCGCGCAAAGAACACCAGCCATGCCGCACAGCCAAGCATCACCATCCCTGCCATAGCCGGCTCCCCCAGCTGCCTCACCGGCGCACCCGCGCACAGACAGGCGATCCAAAGCGACAGCGATAGGCCAAGCGTGATCCAGAAGCTGATCCGCCAGCGACTGCGCTGGCGCTGTGTCATCGTCCTCACCGTGCCTGAAAGCTGCTGCGCCGGTTCCCTGGAGCCGTTCAGCAGCTCGTTGACGCTGACACCCAGGCATCGGGCCAGCGGCATCAGCAGGGCCACGCTGGGCAGGCTTTCCCCGCGCTCCCATTTGCTGACCGCCTTGTCCGAGACATACAGACGCTCGGCCAGCTGACGCTGAGTCAGCTGCTGCTCACGGCGCAGACAGGCGATAAACTGTCCGACTTTCTCATTGCTGATCTGATCCATCATCCATCCCTCCTGCCTTCCATTGTAAGAAAGCGCGCCGCAAAGTCAATCTACCGTCAGTAGAATCCGCCGCTGACAGGGAAACGCGCTGATCCCTCAGCGCAGATCACGCTGAGATCACGATATAGTATTCCAGCTTCTGTTCAAGACAGCCATGCGCGTACAGCCGCTGATGCAGCAGCCGCAGAAACTCACGCTCCAAAGGGACAAGCTTTCCCGAATCGTCAGAAAGCCCCATTTCCAGCAGGATCTTAAAGATTTCCGCATTGATGACAAGCGGATCATATATGCTGTTGCTCAAGTCCATCACCTCGACGCCATAGCAGCACATTGATACGATGATACCGATAATGAAGCAGGTTTTCTTCCATATAATAAAATCATGAAGAATTCTTATAAAAGCGACTATGTGGACTACTCTCCTTTCTGGCAGCTTCTGGAACAGAAAAGGATCACACAGTACCAGCTCATCAACCAGTTCAACGTCAATTCCAGAACGCTGTCCAAACTGAGGAAGGGCGGCAATCTCAACATTTACACCATTTCCGACCTCTGCCATATCCTGAACTGTGAGATCGAAGATATCGTCCGCATACCAGAAAAGCGAAACATCGCCAAGAAACAATGATGCGTCACTCCCGCATCTGTGATCAGGCACAAGTAAAATTCCCGCCGGCTGCTGTTCAGCTGACGGGAATTTTCATTGAAGGGCCTCACGCTTTTCGCCGCAGCAAGCCTTTACCCCATTTATCTCAATTATCCTTCACATACCTGGACCAGCTTCTCACGCTCTGCTTCATGCCTTCCACATCCAGCACGCCCAGCGCAAAGCCTTTTCTGACCAGTTCGGCAGGGACATATTCATCATATTTCTCAAAGTTTGGAACTTCGTTGGGATAGACGAGCTCAAGGGGATCGAAGTCCTGTTCTGCCTCTTCCGCCATGATCCGATAAAAGTCAGACGCGCTGACCTTCATGGTGAATTGCAGATAATAAGGCCTGAGGGAATCTAGCCCCTTCAAGCCCAGCCGCTGTTTGCAGCGGATCTTCAACATCCGCTCCAAAGCGAGGAAAGCGTAGCTGCCCAGCCAGGGAAACAGCGCCCACATGTTCCCGCCCAGATGAACGAGCGGATGATCGCGCATGCCGGATTTCGCAAAGCTTTCCCTGGCTTCCTGCAATCGGCACACCGCATGCCGCATCAGGTATGGATAGCTGTTCTGTTCCTTCAGCACACCATACATCCGCTCCAGGATGCGGGTGTGGATATCGCCGGCGACATCGCCGAAATAAGCCGGGATATTGCCTTTGACCAGCGTGCAGCATACTTCGCGGCGGCGATGATCCACTTCCTCCACGACCCAGACGCGGCCGGCAATGGCGATCTTGTCGCCGATCGGCGGCGGTTTGACGATGGTGCCCAGCTCTTCAGCGCCGGCGCGCACGGCATATTCGACATTTTCCTGAAAGACCGCGTAAAACTTGTAATTATTGACGATACGCTCTCCTTCCAGGCCGACGATGAGCCCGCCGTTCTCGGTCTGGTCGATATGGCCGATCTTGATCAGATGCCGCAGCAAGATCCGATAATCATCCTGCGTGATCAGATGAAAGCTGGACAGCGTCAAGACGCGCGTGGCCAGCTCTGCCGGCGTCATCTCCCCGCAGGAAGCCAGCGTGCTCATCGTCTGATGATACAGCAGGCTGTAAGGCAAGCGCTGTGTGCGCGGAGGCTCTACGAACCGCTCCTCGATGTACAGCTGCACCAGCGCGATGCCCTGGATCAGATACCAGGGGATGAGCTGCGGCAGCATCGCCCGGGGCTCAGGATGATCCTCACGCATGACGAACCACATCTCACAGGGATCGCCGCGGCGGCCGGTGCGGCCCATGCGCTGCAAGAATCCGGACACGGTAAAAGGCGCGTCGACCTGAAATGCGCGCTCCAGCCTGCCGATGTCGATGCCCAGCTCCAGCGTGGCAGTGGCACAGACCGAAAGCAGCGAATCATCATCTTTCATCTCTTCTTCTGCGCTTTCCCGATATGAAGCGGACAAGTTGCCATGGTGGATGAGAAAGCGGTCCGGCTCATGATTGGCCTCACAGTATTGACGCAGGCTCTGACAGAGCGCTTCACATTCTTCACGGGAATTGGTAAAGATCAGGCATTTCCTGCCGCGGGTATGTTCAAAGATATAGCCGATGCCTGGATCAGCGGCCTTGGGCGCCGAATCGCTCGCTTCCTCCAATACCGGCGCTGCATCGATGAGCTGTCGGCCTTCATCAGCCTGCGGGCCACTGTTGAAGAAATGCTCCATGGATAAGCGCCACACTTCCCGTCCGCCCTCGATGCGCGGGATGAGCGTCCTTCGCCCGCTGCCTGCGCCCAGGAAACGGCCGGCTTCCTCAGGATTGCCGATCGTCGCCGACAGTCCGATGCGCCTGGGCCGGCAATCCGCCAGCCTGCACATGCGCTCGATCAGACAGAACGTCTGCATGCCCCGATCGCCCCGCAGCAGCGAATGGACCTCGTCGATGACGATGAAGCGCAGATCGCCAAACAGCGAAGGGATCTCCATATGCTTGTTGATCATCAGCGACTCCAGCGACTCCGGCGTGATCTGCAAGATGCCGGAAGGCTTGCGCAGCAGCCTGCGCTTTTGGGCGTGAGACACATCCCCATGCCAGCGCGTCACCTGGATCCCGGCTTCCTCGCACAGCTCGCTCAGCCGTCCGAACTGATCGTTGATGAGCGCCTTCAGGGGAGCGATGTATAAGACGCCAACGCTGTGGGGCGGATCTTCATCGAGCAAGGTCAGGATGGGAAAAAAGGCTGCTTCGGTCTTGCCGGAAGCGGTGGATGCCGTCAACAGCACATTGTCATCTGTATTGAATATCGCTTCCGCGGCGGCATTCTGCACGCTGCGCAGCGCCTGCCAGCCGCTTTGGTAGATGTAGTCCTGGATGAACGGCGCATAGCGCGTGAAGACATTCATATGGTGAACTCCGCAAAGGCCTGGTCTGCTTCATCGGAAACCGCCTCTGATCTCGCATAAGCGAAGTCTTCCGAATCCAGCAGATCATCCATGGTCCGGGCCGGATCCTGATATAACAGATCCAAAAGCTCGATGAAATCACGGATCACCTCACGGGGCGTGATGTGCTGATCCGCGCCGATCCGTCCGTATTCCAGCTTGATGAAGCAGGCGAGATCCGTTGTGCTGAGCTTGCGCGCATAGCCATACAGACCGCCATGCATGTCTGCGAGCTTTTCGCACAGCACCAGCATTTCCTCCGGCTGCAGCGGCTCCAGATGGATGACCGGCGCCAGCAGATCCCTACTGCCCGGCTTGGAGAATTTGCCTTCAGCCAGACGGGAACGCAATGCCTCATAGCTGTATATGCCCCGGCGGCGGTCTTCGATGGCCTGCGGCGTCGAGCCCATGATGATGCCCAGATACTGCGCCTTGCCTTGCAAAGTGTCATTATACATGGTGAGCAGCTTCTCATAATTATACTGTCTGGTGATGGCATTGGGGATCTTGTAAAGATTGACCAGCTCATCGATCATGATCATCATGCCCGCATAGCCAGCATGACGGAAGAAGACGGCAAAGAGCTTCAGATAATCATACCAGTCATCATCCGTGATGAGGATATTGACCCCGAGCTCTTCCTTTGCTTCCCGCTTCAGCGCATATTCGCCGCGGAACCAGCGGACGACCTTCGCCTTCGTCTCATCATCGCCTTCCAGATACGCGTGGTAATAGCGTGAAAGCAGCCGCGCAAACTCAAAGCCATGCACCATTTCGCTGATGGCCGAGGTGACCGCATAGATCTTCTGATCCACGGCCTGCGTCAGCGCGGCATCGCCAGGCGTCAGCCCTGTTTCGCGCACAGCTTCGCTCTGCACACCGCTGATCCAGCGATCCAGCACGAGCGTCAGGGCGCCGCCTTCCGGCCTCGTCTTCGTCGACAGATTGCTGATCAGTTCCCGATAGGTCGCCAGGCCCTGTCCTCTGCTTCCTTGCAGACGGCGCTCCGGCGAAAGATCGGCGTCAGCGACGATGAAGCCGCGGTCCATGACATAGTTGCGGATCGTCTGGATCAGAAAGCTCTTTCCTGACCCATAACGGCCGACGATGAAGCGGAATGACGCGCCGCCCTCCGCGATGATATCCACATCGTGAAGCAATGCTTCGATCTCATTTTTCCTGCCCACCGCGATATACGGCAGACCGATGCGGGGAACGACTCCGCCCTTCAGTGAATTCAGGATCGTCTGCGCGATCCGTCTGGGCACTTTGCGTTCATTCTTATTCATCCTTATTGCCTCCCAACATTTGCAAGATCTCCTCCTGGTAGTCTTCCACGGCCAGCAGCACGTCTCCGTCGCAGTCGAGGACATTGTCCCCGAACACATCGAACAAAGCCTCATTGATCGTATCGGTCACCACTGCGGGCATCAGATGGTTTGCCTTGATCAGCGCCGCAGGCGGATCGCCATGAGCCAGCATCCGCAGGATCTGCGTATGCAGCGCATCCAGGCCCTCGACCGTATCCGGCTGCGTTTCCGACGCCGCAGTGTCCGCAGCCGCGATCTCTTCCTCTTCCAGCTCCTCTTCGATCAACAGACTGTCCCTGGTCTGCATTGCGTCCAAGCGGATCTGTTCCAGCTCAGAGAGATCGATCGTGACTGCCGGCCGGGACGCCTGCCGCCAAGCATGGATGGCCGCCTGTGCCAAAGGCGTCGCCCATGCTTCATCTGCTTTCTGACGCAGATAATGATTGGTCTTCAGCTCACGGCGGAACAGACGGTCCGCCTCGTGCAGGAGCGCCTGCAGCCGGCGCTGATCGAAATACAGCTGGTCATAACGCTTTTCATACCAGACACCATTGCGGCAATGAAACGAACGGCACGCATCCCAGACCACATCTGCGTCCGGATGCCGCTGTTCTTCCCAATAGACCGCGTTAGCCAGCGGATGCCACAAAAACGTCTTCTGCTCACCGAAGCATGCGGTGAACATGTCCTTTCCTTCGATCACGCTGGTCTTCGCCGCATGGCGCCAGAGTTCCGCGAACAGCCGCTGTCCCTGTTCCCGCGCTTTCGTGATGACCGGTGAGCTCTCCAGCTTCTTTCCCCCAAAGACACAGAGCGCAGAAAAGATCTCCTCATCCGCAGCCTCTTCAGGATGGCGCAATGCCGCAAGGGCATCATCTTTAGCCATGAGCGAAGGATCCATGTACTGACGGGCCAGCGCCGTAGAGACGCCGTGCAGCACTGCATGCCCCATCATCCAGCGATGCAGATTGCTGCGCATCTTCTGATCACCGATGCCGGAATCAAGGAAACCGACCTCAAATTCCCGCATCTTCCTCAGCGTTTCTTCCGGCGAACGAACGCCGATGCCATTGAGCAGCTCATAGACATACAAATACGCAAACGACGTCGTGATCGGATGAAACACCCCTTTGCGCACCTGTGTCCGCCAGGTAAAATAGCCGCGCAGCTGCCGAACATTCAAGTCATGATAAGTCGGAAAATACCGGCGGAACGCGCCGGTCCATGGCACATCGTCCTCATAGTCTTCCATCCATTTGCCTTGCCGGTAAAAGTTGCGGCACTTCTGGGAAAAAGAGCCGCCCTCATATTCATACAGATCGAGCATCGCTTCGATCTTTTCCGGGATATCCACGCTGCTCTGCCTGCCGGCAAAAGCCGGCGTGACAGGCTCGATGACCACCATTTTTCTTGGCGCATTGTCCAGCACGATGGTGCAGCCTTGCCATCCATCCCCGCGCAATGCCCGCTCAAAGAGCCGGAAGACGACATCCGGATCAGTGCGATCATCAAAGGCAACGCCTACCCACCTCGGTCCTCTCATATGGAAAGGCAGCGAGAGGAAGGACAGTGGCAGCTCAGCGAGCACCTCGCGCCCGCATTTGATGTCACAGCGCTGGATCTCGCTGCCGCTCTCCCCGTCCCACTGCCGCATCAGCAGAGCCGCCCATTTTCCTGTCTTTGGATCTGCCAGCACGGACAGGCCAGGCAGTTCAGGCCATTTGCGCTGTTCCTGAATCTGATATTTTTCCTTGGCATATGCCGTCAGCTCTGACAGTTCCAAAGCGTCACCTCCCTGCTCATCAAAAGAAAGGCCCTCCATTCGGGCATGTTCACGGTCGTTTGTGTTCTCAATTCAGGCATAGTATAATTCCCTTACCTGCATACGTCAAGGAGAAATCAGGTGAGCTAAATGACATCATTTTCATTGCAGCACAAAACAGTGCGTGTATGGCCTGGCACGGCGCAAGCGTGTCCCATCATCTATTTCCACGCGTTTGAAGAGATCAGCGAACAACTGCTTCAACAGCTGAGCGCCGCGCACTGTCCGCAAGCCACGCTGGTCATCATCAGCGATCTGGATTGGAACCGCGATATGGTCCCCTGGAACATCCCGCAAAGCGATGCCTTCCATGGTGGCGCCGATGCTTATCTGCGGCTGCTCATTTCCCGCATCATCCCCGAAGCAGAGAAGACCCTCAGCACAAGACCGCTTTGGCGCGGCATCGCCGGCTATTCCCTGGCCGGACTGTTTGCTCTCTACGCCCTGTATCAAAGCGACGCGTTCAGCCGCGCCGCCAGCATATCCGGCTCCCTGTGGTTTCCCGGCATCAAAGAATACTGCCTGTCCCACGAACCGAGATGCACACCGGACCATCTGTATTTCTCATTGGGCAATAAAGAGCACAAGACGAGAAACCAGCTGATCCGCTGTGTCCGGGAAAATACCGAAGCGATCGTCGATCATGTCCGCAAACAGGGGATCGACACCACATTCCAGCTGAATCTCGGCAGCCATTACACCAATGTCATCAAACGCTGCGCCGATGGCATCCAGTGGCTGCTGGAAAGATGACAAAAGCCGTCTGTGTAGTTACGGATTTCTTTATTTATCTTGACTTCCAAATGAAAAGCACCTCCTTTTCGGCATAAAAAATCGCCACTTGCAATTAAGTGACGATTTTCATTCTTTATATTCTGTTGTCATCGGATGAGCCATCCGTAATCCTGCCTGCAATCCACCACATAATCCGCATAGACGGTATCATCTATGATTTGAAAGATTATCATATAGCGTTTTTCAAACAAGATAAATCGGTAGGCATGTTTAGGGATATATTCCCCTGAAAGCCACGGGCATCTCTGGGGCATTGTTTCCAGTGAGTTTGCCGCCTTTTCAAATTCCACGGTCAGCTTTTCCGCTGCTTCTGGACTGACCTGCGCCAAAAAAGCGGCATGGAAAACAAGCATCTGCGTCGCCTGCTCTGATACAATGACACGGTATTTACTCTGATTTTCCACGACCCGTCGCCTCCTTGATTGCGCTGCGCATCATGGCCGCGACTTCATCGACAGAATAACCTTTGCTTCCGTGCATCCTGTCCTCCTCAACCGCAAGCAGTTCCTCACGAAGTTTCAGCATCTTCTCCCTGCGGTTGTAGGTTTCAATATCCATAACGACTAAATCTCCCTCGCCATTCTTGGTAAGGAATACCGGCTCTGCGGTCTTTCTGCACAATTCTGCAATCTCGTTGTAATTCTGGCGGATTGCTGCAGATGGACGAATATTCATAGCCACACCTCCCTTTTATATTTGATAGCAGTATCCTAACTATATTATGCCCATTTCATGCTACCTAGTCAATATGCGCAGAAAAATTCACCTGAAGTAAAAAAGCAAATGCAACGCTAAGGGAGCCGAAATTGCATTTAGTCTCCACGAACTGCAAGTTGCATTTACTCTTCCTGCGCATATCATTATCTTTATCTTTGTCCGAATCTGGATGCCTCGCTTTGATCGGAGGTATCTTTTCCAGGGCATGACCATAATATTCGTTCTTCAGCACACTGTAGAAGGTGGAACGTGCTATCCCCGATCGTTTCAAGAAAGACCAGATCAGGATCGACCCCAAACTCTTTCAAAGCAGACTCTACCGTAACATCCGGATAACGGCGGCCACATACGATACGAAGTCATCGAAGAAGGAAATGCCATTGATTTTCCGTACGAAGACGCTGGAAGAAATAAGCAGATCAATTTCCTGAAAGGGTACTCAGATGATTTCTGGTCGAGGGAGCAGTTCCGGAGCAATTGACAGGGCGTCTCTGATCAAAATTACCACA